>JAAZNB010000386.1 GCA_012798515.1 Chloroflexota bacterium | reverse complement strand
GCGCCGCCAGGCGGCCCTGGAGGCCGGGGCGCAGGCCGTCGTGGAACCGGTGGACCGCTTTTCTACCCCGGAAATGACGGGCTGGTTATCCCAGGTGGACGGCAGCCAGGGGTTCGACCTGGTCTACGAGTTATCCGGCTCTCCGCCGGCGCTGGACCAGGCCATCCGGACGGCCGGGTACGCCGGACGGGTGGTGGTGGGTTCATGGTATGGACAGAAGCCGGTCGCGTTGGAATTGGGCTCGCATTTCCACCGCAGCCGTATCCGCCTGTTGAGCAGCCAAGTGAGCAGCGTCGATCCCGAGTTGAGCGGGCGCTGGAGCAAGGCGCGCCGCTTTCACCTGGCCTGGCGGCAACTGGAACGCCTGCGGCCGTCGCGCTGGATCAGCCACCGTGTTCCTCTGGCGCAGGCGGCTGAAGCCTACCGGCTGCTCGCGGAGCACCCGGACCAGGCTCTTCAGGTTGCGTTGGCGTATCCTCCGGCCGGCGATCTTCCCCGACGATAATTGCGTGCAAGAAGGGGTGAATTTCCTCGATCACCGCCCGGGTAATGGCGGCCGGCTCGTGCAGGGGCAGAAATTGCCTGCCTGGTAGGGGCGGGGCGAAATAAACATCTACGTCCACCGCCCAGCGCCGTGGCGCCATGACGCTCATCAAGATTTGCAGGCTGGCCCCTAAGCGCTCCCGGTCCAGGCGTTGGCGGCGGATACGGGTCAGCGGGTGGAACACGGCCTGGCGGGCGATGACGCCACGGACGATGGCCGGGAGGATGTGCACCCCATCCACGGACCGGGCAAACAGGCCGATGCTGGCGGACCAGCCGGCCAGCGATTCCAGGGCGCCATCCATCACGGCGGGATCCGGTTCGATCTTCCCGGCCGGGAAGGTCAGCAGGGCGCCGCCCTGGCGTAGATGGGCGATGGCTGTGCGCAGCGAAGCAGCCCGCGCCTGCTCATCGTCAGAGATAAAGATAATGTGCCGGCAGGTGGCCGGCAGGGCGTGCAGAAAGGGGCGCTCCAGAGCCAGGATCATCAGATCGTGGCGCCGGATCCCGGCGAACAGGGCTACCGTATCGGTAATTCCCGGGTGATTGGCCAGGATGAGCAGCGGCCCGTGAGCGGGGATGCGCCCGGCGTCGTGGCAGGTCAGGCTGTGTATGTAGCCGTCGAGGAAACGCTGCGCCCCGGCTTGCAACCCATATGCTCCTACAGCCTGGTCGTAAGCAGCCACCTGGCGGGCAAAGCCGCGGGCGCCGGCGTAGAAGAGCGGGGTGAGCACAGTGCGCAGTCCCCTGGCGTGTTGCAATCCTAACGAAACGAACAGGTCTTCCAGGTTGATACGCGTCAGCGTTTCGATCAGGTTGGGGTCTGGGACGGTCATGCCTTGATTATATATGGGAACCCGGGGCAGGTTATACTAGGCATGGCGGCCTGTATGCGATGCGGTGCCTGGCAGGCATACGATGCGATCACACCCGGCTACCGGCAGGCCAGACAGGAGGGAAAGATATGTATACAGTTGCCGTGCGGCGGGATTTCGTCGCCCAACATTACCTCATTGGCGGCGATTGGGGTGCAGAAAATGAGAAACATTCCCACCACTACGTATTGGAATTGGAGCTGAGCGGGGCCGAGCTGGACCGTCACGGATACCTGGTGGATATCGTTGCCATCGAGGGTTACCTGGAGCGCCAGGTGGCCATGTACCGCGACCACACGCTCAACGACCTGCCGCCCTTCTCCGGGCTGAACCCATCTCTGGAGCGGTTTGCCGGCGTTCTGTGTCGCTCTCTGGCAGACGAGATCACGGCTGCCAACGTGCAGCGGATCGTGGTGCGCCTGTGGGAGAACGAACAGGCCTGGGCCGCCTATCGCCTGGAGCGTTGATTGCGCCTGGGATTGGTTATTTACGGGCAGCTAGACACGCTCACCGGCGGCTACCTCTACGATCGCAAGCTGGTCGAGTACCTGCGCCGTCAGGGCGACCGGGTGGAGATCGTATCCCTGGACTGGCGCGATTACTGGCGGCACCTGGGCGACAACTTTTCCCCGGCTTTGCGCCGGCGTATCCTGGGATTGCAGGCAGACCTCTTGCTGCAGGACGAGCTCAACCATCCGTCCCTGTTCCTGCTCAACGACACCCTGGCAAGCCGGTTCCGCCTGGTGCCCATCGTGCACCACCTGCGCAGCAGCGAGCGCCATCCCTGGGCGCTCAAAATACTCTACCGGCAGGTCGAAAAACGCTTTTTCCGGGGTGTGGACGCCTGTCTGTATAACAGCCACACCACCCAGCAGAGTGTGGAGGCGTTAACCGGGCGGGTCTTCCCGGGGCGGGTGGCGTATCCGGCCGGCGACCGGCTGGGGCCGCCGCTGGATGAAGCATCTATCCGGGCCCGCTGCCGGGAAGGGGGACGGCGACGACTGCTGTTTGTGGGCAGCCTGATCCCGCGCAAAGGATTACACGACCTGTTGGCGGCGCTGCTGCGCCTGGGCGGCGCCGGTTGGGAGCTGTACGTGGCCGGCCGCCTGGACGTAGACCCGGCCTATACCCGGCGGATCCAGCACCAGGCGGCGCGGGGCGGCCTGGCGCAGCAGGTACACTTCCTGGGCCCGGTTTCGGAAGATGAGCTGGCCAGACTATATGCGCGTAGCCATTTGGTTGTCTTGCCCTCCAGTTACGAGGGCTTTGGCATCGTCATCCTGGAGGCGATGAGCTTCGGGGTGCCGGTCCTGGCCACCACGGCCGGCGCAGCGGCGGAGATCATCCACCCCGGCGTGGACGGCCTGTTGGTACCGGCCGGCCGCCCGCCTGCCCTGGCAGAGGCCCTGGCCGGCGTGTTGCCGGACGCGGGCGAGCTGGAGCGCTTGAGCTTGCAGGCCCGGCGGCGCTTTGGACAATTCCCAAGGTGGGAGGATAGCGCCCGGGCAGCGCGCCAGTTCTTGCTGCGCACCCTGGCCGGAAAGGAGACAGCGTGAGTACCTTTCAGGAGTATTTATTAGCCAAGCGGGCGGTGGATCACCGTTCGCTGAACCCGCGGGTCTGGGCGGCATTGGGCGCCGCCGTGGCGCAGCGCGCCGGCCCCAAGGGACTGAACGTCCTGGAATTGGGCTGTGGGGTAGGGGCCATGTTCCAGCGCCTGGTAGGCGGAGGTGTGCTGCGGCAGGCGCGCTACACTGCCGTAGACGGTGACGCGGATAACCTGGACTGCGCCCTATCCCGGCTGCCGGGATGGAGCCGGGAGGAAGGTCTGGCCTGCCAGGTGACGCCGGACGGCGCCGTTCTGGAGGGAGCAGGCAGGGAGCTTTCCATCCGCCTGGTCACGGCGGACGTGTTCGCTTTCCTGGACAGCGCCTCGACCCGCCCGGACTGGGACCTGGTGGTGGCCCATGCCCTGCTGGACGTGGTGGATGCGCCCGGCCTGTTGGCATGCCTGGCGCGCCTGTGCCGCCCGGGCTGCCTGGTATATCTGCCGATCCATTACGATGGCCTGACCTGTTTCGAGCCCCAGATCGACGCGGCCTGGGAGGAGACCCTCTGGCATCTGTACCACCACAGCATGGACGCCCGGCCTGCCGGCGGCAGCAGCCAGACCGGACGGCGGCTGTACACCTGGCTGCGAGAAGCCGGCTTCAGATTGCTGGAGGCAGGCGCAGCGGACTGGATGGTCTTTCCCCGCGATGGGGCATATACGCCTGATGAGCGCCTCTTCCTGGATTTCATCCTGGACACCATCGACCACCAGCTCACCGGGCATCCTGAACTGGATGACGAGGCCTTTGCGGGTTGGCTCAGCCTGCGCCGGGCCCAGGTCGAACGCCAGGAACTGATGTACGTGGCCCACCAGATGGATTACCTGGCATGCCTGCCGGAATAAACTTTCCTACCCGGGGCGGGAGTTACGCCGTATGGCTGCACCTGGACACGGCCCGGCGCCTGGTGGTGGGCCGCCTGGGAGGGGTAGATTTTCTTCCCGGGGAATATGTCTACCTGGGCAGCGCCCACGGCCCGGGCGGGCTGCGCGCCCGCCTGGAACGCCACCTGGCCGGATCGCCGCGCCGGCGTTGGCATGTCGATTACCTGCGAGCCTGGGCCATCCCGCGTGGAGGGCTGTACGCCGCCGGTGACGAAAACCTGGAATGCGCCTGGACACAGGCGCTACTGCGTTCTCCCAGGGCCAGTGTGGCTGTGCCTGGTTTTGGCGCCAGCGATTGCTCCCACGGCTGCCCGGCACACCTGGTGTATTTCCGCCATCCGGCACATGCGGCGGCCGCCCTGGATGCGTTGGCCGGGGAGGGAGAACAGGTGATGCGCTGGGATACCGGAGGGGCCGAGTTTATCACCGTGCTCAGAGTAAAATAATGAAAATCGGGTACAATGGGGGTTCAGGATAGATTGGAGGTAGGTTTGAAGCGATATATCCGCGATTATTTACTGCTGGCCCTCATGGCAGGGGCAGTTATCGCCCTGGACCAATGGACAAAAGCACTCGTCCGGGATAGTCTGGCCCTGGGCGAATACTGGTCTCCCTGGCCCTGGCTGACGCCCTATGCCCGTATCGTCCACTGGCATAATACCGGCGTTGCGTTTGGAATGTTCCCGGGGATGGGCCAGGTCTTTACCGTGTTGGCCATCCTGGTCTCTGTGGTTATTATTTACTACTTCCCCCGCGTCGCTCCTCAGGACTGGTCGCTGCGCGTTGCCATGGGGTTGCAACTGGCCGGCGCGCTGGGTAACCTGATCGACCGGGTGCTGTTTGGCGGGGTCACCGATTTCATCTCCGTGGGGACTTTTCCGGTGTTTAACGTGGCCGATTCCAGTATCACCATCGGGGTGCTGATCCTGATCCTGGGTATCTGGTTACAGGAGCGCAAGGCGAAGTCTGCCGGGGAAGACGGGGTGCCCATCGAAGTACGTGCCGGCGAGGTGCCTTCGGACAAGGAGTCACTCTGTTGAGCGAAGATATGATCCGCCTGGTATACCAGGGGGATGGGGAGCTGCGCCTGGATAAGTATCTGGCCGATCAGCTACCTGAGCATTCCCGTTCCCGGCTGCAAAACCTGATCCGGGAGGGCGAGGTGCTGGTCGACGGCAGCGTGGTGACCAAGTCGGGGTTCAAGTTGGAGCAGGGCGTCGCCGTCCAGATCCACATCCCGCCCCAGGAACCGAGCGAGCTCGTCCCGGAAGCAATCCCCCTGGAGATTGTGTTCGAGAACCAGGACATTCTGGTGGTGAACAAACCGGCCGGTATGGTCGTGCATCCGGCTGCGGGGCATTCCACCGGCACGCTGGTTCACGCCGCGCTGTCGCATGCCCCAGACATGGAGGGCATTTCCGGGGAACAGCGCCCCGGCGTGGTCCACCGCCTGGACAAAGATACCTCCGGTTTGATTTTGTTGGCCAAAAATGACGCCGCCCAACGCTGGCTGCAGAACCAGTTCCGCAGCCGCCAGGTCAAGAAGGTCTACCTGGCGCTGGTGGATGGTTTACCGCCCACTCCCAGCGGGCGCGTGGAAACGCCGATCGGGCGTGACCCCTCGCACCGCAAGCAAATGGCCGTGGTCCCCATCAAACGCGGTCGCGAAGCGGTCACGGAATATCACACCCTGGAATCCTTCCCCCAACATACCCTGATCGAGGCTCACCCGGTGACCGGCCGCACCCACCAGATCCGCATTCACATGGCCTTTCTGGGCTGTCCCATCGTCGGAGATCGCCTGTACGGGCGGCGCTCCCCTACGCTGCCCCTGGACCGGCAGTTCTTGCACGCAGCGCGCTTGCGCGTGGTGCTGCCCGGAGAAAAGGACCCCCGCGAGTTCGAGGCCCCGCTCCCCGCGGACTTGCAAGCTGTGTTAGACCAGTTGCGCTGAACCAGAGCGCAAATAATCTCTGTACCGCACTCCAGGCGCTGTCGTCTGCTGCATCTACCCGGACAGCGCCTGTTCCATTAAATGCCTGAACGAGGGAAGACAGGCTTCCGATTCCAGAAGCCGGGCTCTTCTGCGTGGCGGTAAAACCGGGTTTTGACCCAATCCCTGTTTGGAGAATTGAACATGCAAATCATTGATCTGCGCTCCGACACTGTAACGCAGCCTACCGCGGAGATGCGCGAGGCCATGGCCAACGCGGTGGTCGGCGATGACGTATATGGAGAGGATCCCACCATTCTGGAGCTCGAGCGTGCCGCAGCCGGCGAGATGGGCAAAGCGGCCGGCCTGTTTGTCACCTCGGGCACCATGGGCAATTTGTTGGCCGTGCTGGCTACCTGCCAGCGTGGCGATGAAGTCATCATGGGGCGCCTGGGACACACTTTCCTGTACGAATGTGGGGGAATTTCGGCCCTGGGCGGGGTACAGCCTCACCCCATTACCGAACGGCAGGACGGCACCCTGCCGGTGGAGGACGTCCGGCGGGCGATTCGTGTGGAAGACGTTCACGAGCCGGTGACCCGCATGGTCATCGTCGAGAACACGCAAAATCGCTGCGGAGGACAGGTACTGGGTATGGATTACCTGCGTGCGGTAGGGGAACTGACCCACCAGCATGGACTGGCGCTGCACATCGACGGGGCCCGGAT
>JAAZNB010000385.1 GCA_012798515.1 Chloroflexota bacterium | reverse complement strand
ATGCCCGAGACGAGGCGGGGAAGCCGGCATCCCATGCTAGCCATGTTCGGTCGGGCGTACCCCTACGGGGCATAATAATGGAAGCCCGACCTGCTAAAAGAGGCAGGTTCTGCGGCCTGGGGAAGACCGACCGTGCGTAGGTTGGCTAGAGCGATCTGGCAAGACACGCCCCTCCCTCGCGGCGGCAGGCGGCCCCGGCGCCCTGGCCGGCTCGCGCCGGAAGCGAAAGCCAACTTTCACGGTTCTGAGGGGATCATTGGGGTATGCCTGAGGTGGGGCGGGGAAGCCGGCGCGCCTGGCCGGCCGTGTTCGGTCGGGCATGGAAGCCCGACCTGCTAATAAAAATAGGGAATTCCTATCCCAAAGATAATTGACCCTGGGCGTACCCCTGCGGGGTACTTTGGAAGCCCGACCTGCTAATGGAGGTGGGTCGGGCGCACTCTGGCGGGTGCATGATATGGACGCCCGACCTGTGCTGATAGAGATGGGGGATCTCTTTCCCGGCGATGATCCGTATAGGGGATCAAAAAATGGGTAATTTTGATAGAATGGGCTTGAAATGGGGGACGATGCAGTAAAATAGACTTAAACCCGTTTAAAACCATTTTTCAAACCCTGGGTGGTGTTGTCCAATGTCGGAGCAGGCCCGTGATCCGCGCCATCCATAAATTCCTCTGGCTGGCATGCCCGGTGGGAGAAGGGAATCTACCCTATGCTTGATCGTGTGTGGAAGATCCTGTTGGTCGAAGACGATGAAGACGATCTTCTATTGACCCGATCGCTCTTGAAGAACGAAGGCAGAGCACAATTCGAGCTGGACTGGACGCCAGATTACGACATCGCGCTGGAACGCATCCGGGGGGAAGCGCCGGACGTGGTGCTGGTCGACTACCGGCTGGGAATGAAGAACGGCCTGGAACTGATCCGCGAGGCCATCGAGCAGGGCTATCGCGGGGCGGCCATCCTGCTGACCGGGCACGGCGATTACGAGCTGGACATCGAGGCCATGCACGCCGGGGCGGTGGATTACCTGGTCAAGAGTGAGGTCACGGCGCGCCTGCTGGAGCGTACCATTCGCTACGCCGTGGAGCGCACCCAGACCGAGGAAATCCTGCGCCGCGCCAAGCAGGAACTGGAGCTGCGGGTACAGGAACGCACCCGGGCTTTTCTCAAAGCCATCGAAGAATTGCAAAACGAGATCACCGAACGCAAGCGCGTAGAGGCCGAGCTGGCCGAGGTGCAGCGCCGCCTGATCGACAACGTGGAAATCGAGCGTTTGCAGATCGCCCAGGACCTGCACGACGGCCCCATGCAGGACCTGTACGCGCTGACCTACCAGGCGGACGCCCTGTTCGAGGCGCTGCCAGAAGGCAAGCGCAACGAGAACCTGCGTTCCTTCCAGAACCAGATCCAGCAAGTCATCCACAACCTGCGCGCCATCGCCGGTGAGCTGCGCCCCCCGGCCCTGGTGCCCTTCGGTTTGGAGAAGGCCGTGCGCTCGCACGCCGAGCGCTTCCAGAAGGGCCACAATAAGATCGACGTGTACCTCAACTTGATGCCCGATGGGCAGATGTTGAACGAACAGGTGCGCCTGGCCCTGTTCCGTATCTACCAGGTGGCCATGGTGAACGTGGTGCGCCATTCGGAAGCCACCCGGGTGGAGATCAACCTGCGCCTGGACGAGCACGAGGTGGTCCTGGAGATCATCGACAACGGCTGCGGCTTCCAGGTACCCACCCGCTGGATCGACCTGGTCCGCCAGGGCCACCTGGGGCTGACCGGGGCGACCGAACGGGCCGAGGCCATCGGGGGGACGCTGGAGGTCCGCTCGACGCCGGGCACGGGAACGCTGATCCGCGTCAAGGCTCCCTACCGGTAGGTATAGCGCTGCCGAGTGGGGATAGATCACTCGCAATCGAGCTAGTTAATCATTTTGGGGTCGTCCGAGAAGGTCTTGCCTTCTCCGGCGACCCCAAATTATTTGGCTCCCCTTCCGGGGGGCTAGATGGCGTGGCCTTTGAACTGGCTGAGGTAGAGGTGGTGGTAGAAACCCTTCTTCTCCAGCAGTTCCTGGTGGCTGCCCTGTTCGACCACCTCGCCATGGTCGATGACCACCACCTTATCGGCGTCGCGGATGGTGCTCAGGCGGTGGGCGATGACGAAGCTGGTGCGCCCCTGCATCAGGCGCAGCAGCGACTGCTGGATGCGCGCCTCGGTGCGGGTGTCCACGCTGCTGGTGGCCTCGTCCAGGATGAGGATGGCCGGGTCGGCCAGGATGGCGCGGGCGATGGCCAGCAGCTGGCGCTGCCCCTGGCTGAGGTTGCCGGCGCGTTCGGAGAGGTTGGTCTGGTAGCCGTGAGGCAGCTGGCGGATGAAGTGGTCGGCGTCGGCCAGCTCGGCGGCGCGGACGACCTCGGCGTCGGTGGCGTCCAGGCGTCCGTAACGGATGTTCTCCATGACCGTGTCGGCGAAGAGGAAGGTGTCTTGCAAGACCATACCCAGGTTGCGGCGCAGGTCGTCTTTACGCAGGCTGCGGATGTCGTGCCCATCGATGCTGATGCAGCCGTCCTGGATCTCGTAGAAACGGTTGAGCAGATTGATGATGGTGGTCTTTCCGGCGCCGGTAGGGCCCACCAGGGCCACGGTCTGCCCTGCCCGGGCTTCGAGGGTCATGGCTTTGATCACCGGGGTGCCGCTGACGTAGCTAAAGTTGACCTGCTGCAGGCGGACGTCGCCGCGCACGTTCTCCAACGGCAGGGCGTCGGGAGCGTCGGCGATCTCCGCCGGGGTGTCGATGATTTCGAACACCCGCTCGGCGCCGGCCAGGGCGGCCTGGATGGAGTTGTACAGATTGGCCACCTGGCGCAGGGGGGAGATGAAATTCTGGCCGTAATTGATGAAGGTGGCGATCATGCCCACGCTGACCAGGCCCTGCAGCGCCAGCCAGCCGCCCAGGCCGGCCAGCACGATGACGAAGAAGTTGCCCAACACGCTGGTCAGGGGCATGAGCAGCAGGGCGTAGGAATTGGCGTATACCCCTGCCCGGTACACGGCCTCGTTCTGGCGCCGGAAGGCGTCCAGGACGCTCTCGTTGCGCCGGAAAGCCTGGATGACTTTTTGCCCACTGATGGCCTCTTCGGCGATGCTGTTCAGGCCGCCCAGGCTCTTTTGCAGCTCGCGGAAGCCCTTGCGGGTGTAGCGGGCCACGAACTGGGTGAACCACAGCATGATGGGCAGCACCAGCAGGCTGCCCAGGGCCAGCCAGGGGTTGAGCAGGAACATGGTGATGATGATGCCGCCCATGGAGAGCACGCTGGCGATCAGCGAGGTCATGTTCTGCGAGATGGCCTGGTTGATGGCGTCGATGTCGTTGGTCAGGCGGCTCATCAGCCCACCGGCCGGGTTGGCATCGAAAAAGCTCATCGACTGGGTCTGGAGGTGGACGAACAGGTCCCGGCGCAGGTCACGCAGGGCCAGCTGGGAGACGCGCGCCATGACCCAGCTGGACAGGGCGTTGAAAAGATTACTGGACAGGTAGATCACCAGCATCCAGATGGCGGTGCGCACCAGGTTAGCCGGGTCATGGCCGGCGATGTAGCGGTCGATGGCCACGCCCATCAGGTACGGGCTGAGCAGGCTGAGCAGGGTATAGCAAATGACCAACAGCAGCACCAGGCCGATCTGCAGACGGTAGGGGCCCAGGTAAGGCACCAGGCGGGCCAGGGCCTGAGAGGGGTCGTGGGCTTTTTCGATGCGCCCGGGCTGGCTGGGCCGGCGCTGCATGCTGGAACGGAAGTCGGGGGTACGGTTCATGTCGATTCTCCTTCCGTCCTAAGCGTGGAACCCATTGCCCAGCTGGGAATCGTAGATTTCCTGGTAGATGGGGCTGGTGTGGATCAACTCGGTGTGACGGCCTTCGGCTACCAGGCGGCCCTTGTCGAGCACGATGATCTTGTCGGCGTTGAGCACGGTGCTGATGCGCTGGGCCACCACGAAGCTGGTGTGGCCGTGCAAGTATGCTTTGAGGGCCTCCTGGATGTGCGTCTCGGTCTCGACGTCCACCGAACTGGTGGCGTCGTCCAGGATGAGCACCTGCGGGCGGGTGATGAGGGCGCGGGCGATCGCGATGCGCTGTTTTTGCCCGCCGGACAGGTTGGCGCCGCGTTCTTCTACATGGGTAGCGTAGCCCTCGGGGAAGCTCAGGATGAAGTCGTGGGCCTGGGCGGCCTGGGCGGCGGCGATCACTTCCTCGTCGCTGGCGTCCGGCTTGCCGTAGGCGATGTTGTCCCGGATGGTGCCGGAGAAGAGGATCGACTCCTGCGGCACGATGCTGACCTGGCCCAGCAGGTCGTCGGCAGCCAGGCTGCGCACGTCCAGGCCGTCGAAATTCACCTGGCCGCGGGTAACGTCGTAGAAGCGCGGGATGAGATTGACCAGGGAGGTCTTTCCGGCCCCGGTGGCGCCCAGGATGGCCACGGTCTGGCCCGGTTCGGCCCGCAGGCGGATGTCTGCCAGCACGGGCAGGTCGCCGTTGCCTTTGTAGTGGAAGGAGACGTCCTGATAGTCCACGCGGCCGGTAGTCCGGGCGGGCAGGGCGGCCGCCTGGGTGGGCTGGGGCACTTCGGGCTGCGTGTCGAGCACTTCGTTGATACGCCGGGCCGAGGCCAGGCCGTTGGCGAAGGTGTTGGACAGCTGGGCCATGAGGATGAGCGGGGTCATGGTGGTGAGCAGGTAGTTGGTGAAGGCCACGATCTGCCCGACCAGCATGTCGCCGCGGATGGTTTGCAGGCCGCCGTCCCAGATGACCAACACGATGCCCAGGTTGACGAACATGGTCAGGACCGGGGACATGCTGGCCATGAACTGCATCACGTGCACGGTGTGGGCGGTCAGGTCTTCGTTGGCGCTGCCGAAGCGTTGGGCCTCGAAGTCGCCGCGCACAAAAGCCTTGACCAGGCGCGCCCCGGCGATGTTCTCTTGCAACACCGTGTTGAGCCGGTCCAGCTTCTGTTGCACGGAGCGGAAGAGGGGCTCCATTTTGGCGCTGAAGAAGGCGATCACCGCCAGGGTGACCAGCAGCACGGGGACCATGGCCGTGGCCAGGCTGGCGCTGGTGATGAACATGAAGGCGATACTGCCGATCATCAGTAGCGGGGCGCGGGTGCCGATGCGCAGCGAGACCTGCACCAGGCGCTGCACGGCGCTGGCGTCGCTGGTGAGGCGCACCATCAGCTTGCCGGTGCTGAAGCGGTCCAGGTCACCGTAGGAGAAGTGCTGGATCTTGACGAAGATAGCCTCGCGCAGGTCGCGGGCCACGCTTTCGCCGGTGCGCACCGAGAAGATGTTGTTGAGCACGGCCACCAGGGTGCTGACCACCGAGATGCCCAGCATGATGGCCGCGGTTTGCAGCACCACGGCCATGTCATTGTGTTTGATGCCTTCGTCGATGATGCGCTCGATGAGGCGCGGGATCGACAGGTCGCACACCACCATGAAGACCAGCGTCACCAGGGAGAGGGCGGCCGTTTTCCAATAAGGTTTTACAAAATTAAGAATTTTTCGGAT
>JAAZNB010000384.1 GCA_012798515.1 Chloroflexota bacterium | reverse complement strand
CGGGGTGGAGGGGGAGGCCCTGCTCAACCCGTTGAGCGCCGGCGGGATCCTGGGCGCGTTGATCGTCCTGTTCATCCTGTACGCCACGGCCCTGGTGCTGCTGGCCCTGCGCACGGTCCACCAGGTCAAGTCGACCCAGGCGGTGTACACCCTGGGCATCGGGGTGGGCGTGTGGGCCGTGGCGGCGGTGGCCGTGCAGTTCGCCACCCAACCGGATGCGCTCATCCCGCGCATCGGGGCCTTCGTCGTACAGCAGTGGCAGGGGGGCTACCTGTGGGAATCCATCCTGGGGCATTTCTGGATGGTGCTGTTCTCGGTGCTGATCGCCGTCGTCCTGGGCGTGGTCATCGGTGTGCTGATCACCATGCCGGTGCACCGGCCCCAATGGTCCCACCTATTGTTCGCCATCCCCCTGGTGATCTTCTTCATCATCTGGGCGGCGGCCTCCGGGCTGATGGGGGCCGAGACGGCCGACCAGATCGCCTCCTCGGTGCGCACCTGGGACCGCTCCTTGCGCAGTATGGACGGTTTCTTCGGCGGGCTGTTTGTCATCCTGGGCGCCATCCTGCGCAAGCCGGCGGCGGTAGGTGTGCTGGGCATGGGCCTGACCGCCATCCTGTACGCCCTGATCCTGGCGGGAGAAAAGGCCAGCCAGCTGACCCTGTACGTGGCCGGCATCATCCTGACCATCCCCAGCATCGCCCTGTTCGGGGTGTTGATCAAGCCCCTGGGCATCGGGGCCTTCAACGCCGCCTTTGCCCTGATCCTGTACGCCCAGCTGCCCATCCTGCGCAATACCTACACGGGGATCAAAGCCGTGCAGCCGGAGATCGTAGAGGCCGGGCGGGGCATGGGCATGACCGAATTCCAGCTGCTGCGCGAAGTCAAACTGCCCCTGGCCATGCCGGTCATCATGACCGGGCTGCGCGTCTCGACCGTGATGCTGGTCGGCGTGGCGGCCATCGCGGCGTACATCGGGAACAATACGCTGGGCGACTACATTTTCGCCGGGATCCAGCGCGCCCAGGAAGTGCGCTACACCACCGGCGCCATCCTGGTAGCCGTCCTGGCCCTGGCCGTGGATTACCTGCTCGGCCTGCTGCAGGACCGCCTGACGCCGGCGGGATTCAAGGAGCGAAGGAAGAACGGATGATCAAAATCGAAAACCTGACCAAAAAATACCCCGGCGCTGCCACGGCGGCCGTGAAGGACCTGTCTTTTACCGTCCCCAGCGGGGAGATCTGCACCCTGGTGGGGCCCAGCGGCTGCGGGAAGACCACCACCTTGAAGATGGTCAACCGCCTGATCGAGCCCACCAGCGGGGGCATTTACCTGCCGGACGACCGCGGTGAGCTGGTCAACGTCATGGACGTCAACCCCATCCAGCTGCGGCGCAAGATCGGTTACGTCATCCAGCAAATCGGCCTGTTCCCGCACCGCACCATCCTGGAGAACATCGCCACGGTGCCCAAGCTGTTGGGCTGGAGCCCGGAGCGCACCCGCCGCCGGGCCGAAGAAATGCTGACCATGATGAACATGCCGGTGTCCTTCCTGGAGCGCTACCCCCACGAGCTGTCCGGCGGGCAGCGCCAACGCATCGGCGTGGCGCGCGGCATGGCGGTCGATCCGCCCATCATGCTGATGGACGAGCCCTTCGGCGCCATCGACCCCATCAACCGCAATCTGCTGCAGAACGAGTTCCTGCGCTTGCAGCAAGAGATCAAGAAGACCATCCTGTTCGTCACCCACGACATCGACGAAGCCATCAAAATGAGCGACAAGATCTGCATCCTCAACGTGGGCGGCCACCTGGAGCAGTTCGACTCGCCGGCCAACATCCTCTCCAACCCCAACAATGAGTTCGTGGAGAACTTCGTGGGCGCCGACCGGGCGCTCAAGCAGCTCAACCTGATCCGCGTCGAGGACATCATGGACCCCGACCCACTGCTGCTGGAGGCCGGCCGGCCGGCGGAGGAAGCCCTGGCGTTCCTGCGCGAGCGTGAGCTGGGCTCGATCTTCGTCACCGGCGCCGGCAAACGCCTCATGGGCTACGTGGTGCGGCGCGACCTGCGCGGCAAGACCGGCCTGGTGGATGACTACGTCGTCCCGGTGGAGACGGGCATCGAGCTGAGCACCACGCTGCGCGATGCGCTCTCGGAAATGCTGATGATGGACTATTCCAGCGTGTGCATCGTGGACGCCCAGAACCGGGTGCACGGCCTGTTGAGCATCGAAATGATCCAGAAGAAGATCGCCGAGAGCAAGTACAACGGGGAAGACGACGATCAACAGGGGAACGGCGCATGAAAGCCCAGGCTGCGGTCCAGAAATTATCCTTCTCCACCCTGTTCAACTGGACGGCCATCCCGCTGCTGGCCGGGCTGACCGTGTGGCTGCTGTATACCTATGTCATGCTGCCCATCGCCCCGGGGAGCATGGAGGCCAACATCGTGGGCAGCACCGAGAGCGGCTTTGGGGCCGTGGGGGATGGCATCCTGGAGCACCTGCGCCTGGTGTTGATCTCCACCGGGCTGGCCATTGCCACCGGCGTGCCGGCCGGGATCCTGATCACCCGCGAGGGCTTTCGCGATTTCTCCGGCATCGTGCTCTCGGTGGCCAACTTTGGCCAGTCGGTGCCCAGCATTGCCATCCTGGCCCTGTTCATGGGCGTGCTGGGGTTGGGCGCCACCACCGCCATCTTCGCCCTGTGGCTGTACGCCCTGCTGCCCATCGTGCGCAACACGGCCATCGGCATCGAGAGCGTGCGCCCCGACATCATCGAGGCAGCCACCGGCATGGGGATGACCCGGCGCCAGATCCTGCTGGAGATCGAGCTGCCGCTGGCCTTCCCGGTGATTTTCGCCGGGATGCGCACCGCCACGGTCATCAACGTGGGCACGGCTGCGCTGGGAGCCTTCATCGGCGCCGGCGGGCTGGGGGACTTCATTATTACGGGGATTCCACTGCGCCGTGACAGCCTGGTGCTGGTCGGTGCGGTGCTTACCGCGGTCCTGGCCGTCCTGGGGGATTGGATCCTGGGCAAGATTCAGGACCGCCTGGTGGTCAGGACGGCTTAGTGGTTATAACCACCTGGTGGCCACGACCGCCAACGTTTGACTTGAAAGGAGGTAGGACGTCTTCAGATCATGTCATCACCACTGCCCCCGGGCAGCCATGACTGAATCTATCCGCGAACCATTCATAGGAGGAAAAGTTGTTTAAGAGAACACACATGCTCATTTCGTTCGTCCTGTTGCTGACCATCCTGCTGGCCTCTTGCGCCAGCCCGGCAGCCCCTCAGCCCACGGCCGAAGCGCCGGCTGAGGCCCCATCCGCAGAGATGCCCACCGAAGAAATGCCGGCCGACACGGAGCCGGTCGAAGAAGAAACGACGTCCGCGGCTGCGGCTCCGTCGGGCAACGTCATTGTTGTGGGTTCCAAAGACTTTACCGAGCAGTTCATCCTGGGACAGATCACCGTCCTGGCGCTGCGCAATGCTGGTTACGAAGTCGAAGATGACACCAACCTGGGCGGCACAGCTGTGGCCCGCGAGGCGTTGGTGAACGGCGACATCGATATTTACTGGGAATATACGGGCACGGCCTGGCTGACCCACCTGGGACACGAGGACGCCATCACCAACTCGCAGGAAGCCTACGATAAGGTGAAAGCTGAAGACGCGACCAACGACCTGGTGTGGCTGGACATGTCACCCTTTAACAACACCTACACCCTGATGATGAAACAGGAAAAAGGGGAAGAACTGGGCGTACAGTCCATTTCGGAACTGGCCGAGTACATCAATGGCGGCGGCGACGCCAGCCTGTGCACCAATCAGGAATTCTACGCCCGCCCGGATGGCTTCAAGGGCCTCGAGGCGCTGTATGGCTTCCAGTTTGCCGAAGACCAGGTGGTCCTGATGGACTCCGGCCTGACCTACAAAGCCCTGCAAGACGACCAGTGCACCACCGCCATGGGCTTCGCCACCGACGGCCGCATTGTCGCCTTCGGGTTCTTCAACCTGGACGATGACCTGAGCTACTTCCCGGTCTACAACCCCGCTCCCGTCGTGCGCAGTGAGGTGCTGGATGCCGACCCGGGTATCGCCGACGTGCTCAACCCGATCTCGGCCGCGCTGACCACCGAGAAGATGACCGAGCTCAACAAACTGGTTGATATCGACGGCCTGGAGCCGGCCGATGTGGCCTGCGAGTTCCTGACCACGGAAGGCTTCGTGGAGTCCTGCCCCTAAAGATTCACCCTTTCCCCCGGTTGTTTTCCCGGGGACGTTAAAATGCAACCGGCCCACCACGGTGGGCCGGTTGTCGTTTACGGGGGGACAGGTTGGGCCGGATCGCTCTAGCCAACCTACGCCGGGGTGGCCGTCCCCCCGGCCGCAGGTCGGGCTTCCACGCCCGACCGAACACGGCTGGCCAGGGATGCTGGCTTTCCCGCGTCATCTCGGGCATACCCCATTTGCCACGGGGTACGTATACCCCGAGGAAGAGGTGCGTTGCCAACGCACCCCACAAGGTTTCCCCCGGGCCGCAGAGCCCCTTTTTTTCAGCAGGTCGGGCTTCCATGCCCGACCGAACAAGACCAGCAAAGGGCGCCGACTTACCCGTACCGCCTCAGGCATACCCACAGAGAACGACCCCACCCCACCTCTGCCCAACGCCCGCTGGAGCGGGCCCGGGACGCCCCGGCGCTGAGCGCGGGGGCGAGGGTGTTTTTTAGCAGGTCGGGCTTCCATTATTATGCCCCGATAGGGGTACGCCCGACCGAACACGGCTGGCAGGGGGCGCTGGCTTACCCGCGTCGTCTCGGGCATACCCCAATGATCCGTTCGGGATGGTGAAAGTTGGCTTTCGCTTCCGGTGCGGGCCGGCCGGGGTGCGGGGATGGCCGGCCTCCGCCACGGAGGGGCATGCTTTGCTAGATCGCTCTAGCCAACCTACGCCGGGTCGGTCTCCCCCCAGGCCGCAGAGCCCCTTTTTTAGCAGGTCGGGCTTCCAAGGTGCCCCGTAGGGGTATGCCCGCCCCCCCTCCATTAGCAGGTCGGGCTTCCAAGG
>JAAZNB010000383.1 GCA_012798515.1 Chloroflexota bacterium | reverse complement strand
TCTTTCCCAATTTGACAGCTGAGCTATTCATGCTGTGCAGGTACACAGTATCTTTTGGTGAGCGTTACTCCGGAAAGCAGACCACGATTGAGTGGGGAGTACCAATTTTATCGGTGGAATCGGAGAATGACACTTTTCCCATTTTACAGCCACAACGAATAACGATAATAATATATTGACAAACGATATATATCGGATTATAGTTAACCTATCCTATACCTTCGTGAGACACTGCACATGAAAAAAGGGTCAACGCTATTCTTAAAGTTTGTCCTTTGCCTTATCGCAATCGGAGCCCTGATATGGCTGATTTGGTTTCCTCAACTTGAAGGCAGAGCTGCTAACTTAGATCTACTCAGTATTTATGCAGATCCACTTATTATCTATGCTTATATCGGTTCAATCCCATTTTTTATTGCGTTACATCAGGCATTTAAGCTTTTGGGGAATATTGACGGCAATAAAGTTTTCTCTCAATCATCAGTCAACGCCATGAGGAATATAAAATACTGTGCAATCACATTCAGTGGCTTTGTTGTGTTAGGGATACTCTACATAAGGTTATTTGTGAATGGTGACGACCCGGCGGGGGTTACTGCCTTTGGCATTTTTACTACTTTTGCTTCTGTTGTAATTGCAACCGCTGCTGCTGTTTTTCAAAGCCTTCTACAAAAGGCCGTAGACATAAAATCAGAAAATGATTTAACAGTGTAAGGTGCAATTATGGCAATCATCATCAATATCGATGTAATGTTGGCAAAGAGAAAAATGAGTGTTACTGAACTTACAGAGAAAGTCGGGATTACCATGGCCAATCTTTCCATCTTGAAAAATGGAAAAGCAAAGGCCATCCGATTTTCTACGCTCGATGCAATTTGTAAAGCATTAGATTGTCAGCCGGGGGATATTCTAGAATACAAAAATTAGTCACTTTCTGACTTTAAGCCGTGGAATTGCATTGGGTCCCCGATCAAGCCAAGAACCCGCAGTTCGCTTGCGAACTTGGATACCTGGCCAGGAAAATTTCTCGGTTCACTTTTCAACTTTCGACGCGTATCGGGAAGCTCCAAGGGCCAGGTCTTCTTGGGCCGGAAGGAATCTGCGGCGTTTCAGGCGGGAACACGGCAGCCGGTTTGCGCGCCGTACGCAGCATCAGATGCGAGTGGCAATAGGGGCATTCGATCTCGTCACCGCATTCGTACATGTTGGCTCCACAAGACGGGCATTCTACAGCCGCATAACTGCCCTGCTCTATTGTCAGGGCTTGTTTTTCCTTCAGGTTCAAGAGCTGATGGGATTAAAGCCCGCCACGCGGTCCAGCACAGGATGGAATTTTTACAATGTTCAGGATTATAATCATAGCGAGGATAATCCACACGATGAACAACGATAGACTGCAACAACTCCAAACCGTCATCGCCCAGGCCGGGTTGGATGGAGCCGCTTTTAACCCCGGCCCCACCCTGGCCTACCTGACCGGGCAGCGTTTCCACCGCATGGAGCGGCCGGTCGTGTTGTTGGCCGGCCCGAGTGGCCAGCCGGCAATGGTCTTGCCCGCCCTGGAAACCGGCCGCCTGGAACTGTTTCCTTACCCGGTACAGGCGTTTCCTTATGGGGACAATCCGGCCTCCTGGGACAGCGCTTTCCAACAGGCTGCCCGGTTCCTGGGCTGGCAGCGCCCCAGGTTAGCGGTAGAAGCCAACCAGTTCCGCGTCCTGGAGCTGAATTTCCTGCAGAAGGCATTCCCGGGCCTACAGCCGGTGCCGGCCGACGAACAGCTGGGAGCACTGCGCCTGCACAAAGATGCTCAGGAAGTGGCCCTGATGCGCACTGCGGTGAAAATTGCCCAGCAAGCCCTCCTGGCCACCCTGCCCTCGATCCACCCCGGGGTCAGTGAGCTGGAAATCGCCGCCGAGCTGACCATCCAGCTGCTGCGCGCCGGCTCAGAGCCCGAACTGCCCTTCGCCCCCATCGTGGCCAGTGGACCCAACAGCGCCAATCCGCACGCCACACCCACCGAGCGTAAAGTCGCTCCCGGTGACCTGATCGTGATCGATTGGGGTGGCATCTACCAGGGGTATATCTCAGACCTGACCCGCACCCTGGCCGTGGGCGAGATCGATCCGGAATTGGCCCAAATCCATGCGGCAGTGGCCCTGGCCAACCGGGCCGGGCGCCAGGCCGGAAAACCCGGTGTGCCGGCCGGCACGGTCGATCACGCCGCCCGGGGAGCTATCCAGGCCGCCGGCTACGGCGCCTATTTCACCCATCGCACCGGGCATGGCATCGGCATGGAAGCCCACGAACCACCCTACATGTACGCCGAGAACGATTTGATCCTCGAGCCGGGCATGGCCTATACTGTCGAGCCGGGTATTTATCTCCCCGGCAAAGGCGGGGTGCGCATCGAGGACAACGTCGTGGTGACGGCGGATGGGGTCGAAGTGTTGAGCGATCTGCCCCGCCACCTGTTCCCCATCCCTGTGACCGCACCCTGAAACGGGCCCTCGGGAGGAATGTGCATGCCCAATCAGCTCATCATCCCCACGGCTGAGCCGTTCTATTTCCCCGGCAACCGCACCGGGGTACTGCTGGTGCATGGTTTTACCGGTACGCCTAAGGAAATGCGCTGGATGGGCGAATACCTGGCCGGGGAGGGCTTCAGCGTGGCCTGTCCCCGCCTGGCCGGGCACGCCACCCGGCTCTCAGATCTGGCCCGCACCCGCTGGACCGACTGGCTGGCCTCGGTCGAAGACGGCCTGTACATGCTCTCCGGCTCGACCGACCGGGTCTTCATTGCCGGGCTGTCCATGGGTGGCGCCCTGGCACTGCTGGCGGCCGCGCGCTACCCCCTGGCCGGGGTGATCACCATGTCGGCGCCCTACGCCCTGCAGGATGACTGGCGCTTGAACTACCTCTCCTTGATCCAGTGGTTGCAGCCGGAAGTGGGCAAAGGTCCCGCCGATTGGCACAACCCTGAAGCCGCCAAAGACCACGTGGCCTACCCGGTCTACCCCACGGCCGGCGTGGCCCAGCTGGCTCAGCTCTTGAAGACCATGCGCGCCTGCCTGCCCGAGGTGCGTATCCCGGCGCTGTTGTTTCACTCCCACGCCGATCAGGGTGTGGCGCCGGAAAACATGGAGCGCATCTACGCCCACCTGGGCAGCGCAGATAAACACAAGCACTGGCTCGAGAACAGCGGCCATGTCATGACCCGCGAGCCGGAGCGCGAGCTGGTTTTCCAGATGGCCACACAATTCATCCGGCGGGTGAGCAACCAATTTTGAACCCCAACCTGCTCCTCGTCATCCTTTCCCTGTTCACCTGGGGCGTCGGGGAAGGGATGTTTATATACTTCCAACCCCTTTACCTGGAGTACTGGGGCGCTCCACCGCTGCTCATCGGCGCCGTTCTGGGCGCCAACGGCGTGGCCATGGCGCTGGCACAAGCCCCGGCCGGCTACCTGGCCGATCACTGGGGCAATCGCCCGGTGATGTGGATCTCCTGGATTACCGGCACACTGTCTGCCATCGGCATGGCGCTGGCGCACAACATGAACGGGTTCATCCTCAGCATGCTGCTGTACGGGTTGAGCTCCTTTGTCACTGCCCCCATGAACAGTTACATCACCGCGGTGCGCGGGCGCTGGTCCAACCAGCGGGCGCTGACCCTCGCCTCGGCCATGTTCCATTCGGGCGCCGTCATCGGCCCGCTGCTGGGAGGCTTCGTCGGAGAGCGCTTCGGCCTGCCCACCATCTACACCTGCGCGGCGGGTTTCTTCGTGGTATCCACCCTGATCATCTTGTTGATCAAGAAACAAGAGGTCGTCCACAGCATCGAGGCCGGCCAACGCCCGGTCAAACTACTGCACAACCCGCGGTTTATCGCCTTCCTGGGCATCATCCTGGCCATCCTGTTCGTCACCTACCTTCCCCAGCCCCTGGCCTCCAACTTTTTGCAGAACGAACGCGGCCTGTCCCTGGAATCCATCGGACGCCTGGGAGCCGTGGCCAGCTTTGGCAACGCCTTCTTTGCCCTGGTCCTGGGCGGCATGCCGGCCATGATCGGCCTGTTCATCGGGCAGGCCCTGGTAGGCCTGTTTGCCCTGCTGATGTGGCAGGGGGACCACTTCCTGGTGTTCGCCCTGGGATATTTCTTCCTGGGTGGGTACCGCCTGGCCCGTTCGATGCTGCTGGCGCTGTGCCGTCCCATGGTCAACGCCGCCGAGCTCGGGCTGGCCTATGGGCTGATCGAGACCATGAATGCCGTGGCTGTGATCCTGGCCCCGCCCGTGGCCGGGCTGCTCTACAACGCCAACCCGGCTTCCATCTTCGCCACCAGCGCCGGGCTGACCGTGCTCGCCCTGGCCCTATCCATCCTGGTCATCCCTTCCTTGCACGCTTCCAGCCAGGCGGCTTTGCGGGCTGCGCAAGCCAAGGATTGAATCGAGGACACCCGTGTTAGAAATCATGCCCTTCACCCTCGGAAGTTACGCCAACAACACTTACCTGCTGATCGACCCGCACACCCGGGCGGCCGTGGCCATCGACCCACCTGCCCGGCCACAGCCCTTGCTCGACCGGTTGCGGGAAAAACAGGCCGCGCTGGGCCAGATCTGGCTGACCCACGCCCACTTCGATCACATCGCCGGCGTCACTGAGCTCGCCACCGCCACGCTGCCCCCGCCTCAAGTTGCCCTGCACCCCGAAGATCTCCCCTTATGGCGGCAAAGCGGCGGCGCAGGCTGGTTTGGCGTCCAGCTCGATCCGGGGCCGGAGCCCGAGGTGGCCCTCCGGCATGACCAGGTCCTCCACCTGGGCGATAACGCCGTGGAAGTACGCCATACGCCTGGCCACACCCCGGGACACGTGATCTTCTATCTGCCGGGCCAGAAAACCGTTTTGTGCGGCGACCTGATCTTCTACCACAGCGTCGGCCGTACCGACCTGCCCGGCAGCAACTTTGGGCAATTGATCACCAGCATCCGCCAATACATCCTGGACCTGCCGGACGAGACGCTGTTATTGAGCGGCCATGGCCAACAGACCACAGTGGGCGAGGAACGGCGGCACAATCCTTTCCTGGACTGAACCTCACCCTCGGCACCGGCCGGGATGAGACGATCAAAAAAGCCACTTGCGGACAAGTGGCTTTTTTATTCATGTTCAGAACGTAGAGACTACTTGGCGTAATCCACGGCACGGGTCTCGCGAATGACCGTCACTTTGATCTGGCCAGGATACTGCATGGTTTCCTCGATCTTCTTGGCGATGTCGCGCGCCAGGCGAGCCGATTCCAGATCGTCGATATCTTCGGGGCGAACGATGATGCGCACTTCGCGCCCGGCCTGGATGGCGTAACTCTGGCTGACGCCCTTGTAAGAATTGGCAATGTCTTCCAAAGCGCGCAAGCGCTTGATGTACTGCTCCAGGTCCTCACGCCGGGCGCCCGGCCGGGCCCCCGAGATGGCGTCTGCGGATTCCACGATGACTGCTTCCACCGATTCCTGCTCTACTTCGTGGTGGTGGGAAGCAATGATATTGACCACGCGGGGATGGACGCCATGGCGTTTGGCAAACTCGGCCCCGATCATGGCGTGGGTGCCTTCGGTGTTGTGATCCATGGCCTTGCCCAGGTCGTGCAGCAGGGCGCCGGCTTTACACACTTCCACGTCTGCACCCAGCTCAGCGGCCAAGACAGAGGCCAGTTTGGAGACCTCGACAGCGTGGGAAAGCTGGTTCTGCCCGTACGAAGTACGATAGCGCAAACGTCCCAGCATTTTCAAGATTTCGGGGTGCAGACCGGTAACGCTGGCTTC
>JAAZNB010000382.1 GCA_012798515.1 Chloroflexota bacterium | reverse complement strand
CTCGGCCGTAGCGACCATGGCCCGCACCAGGCGCGGGTCGGCCAGCATGCCCGAGTCGCGCACCTTGATGGCAGGGCCTTTGCCCAGGCTGACGGCCATCTTGGCCGCCTTGGGGGTGTCGCCGGTCATGGTGACGTCCACCGCCAGGGCGATGTCGGGGTCGATGGCGTAGGCAGCCGTGGTGGCGCCGCGCGTGCCCACCTCTTCCTGTACGCTGAAGACAAAATTCACCTCGTGAGGCGTCTCCGCCAGGCCGCGCAGGGTTTCGATCAGGATGGCCACGCTGATGCGGTTGTCCATCGATTTCGCCACCAGGCGGTCGCCCAGTTCGAGGAAGGGGCGCTCGAAAGCAGCCACGTCGCCCACTTTTACCGGGCAGTCGGCGCGGCTGGTGGCGCCGACGTCGATGAACAGTTTGTCCAGGCCGGGCAGCGAGGTGGCGCTGTCCTGGTCGACGGCGACCAGGCCCTGGACGCCGTTGAGGAAGCGCACCCGCCCGGCCACGTTGGCCAGCGAGCGCACGAAACCGACGTTGGTAAAACGGACGAAGCCGTTGTCTTCGATATGGGTGGCGATGATGCCAATTTCGTCCAGGTGGGCAGCCAGCAGGATGCGCTGGCCGTGCTCCGATTGCTGGCCTTTGCGCACGATCAGGTTGCCGAGGGCGTCCACACGCACGTCGTCAGCCAGTGGCTTGACCTCATCCAGGACGATCTGGCGCACGGCGTCTTCATAGCCGGACGGGCCGATGGCTTCAACGAGTTTTTGGATCAATGCTTTCATGATTTCTCCAATTTAAAGGGTAGAGACGCCTTACCGGCCGGCCAATACTTCGGGCGACAGGTCGCTGAGTGCGGCGTGCAGTAGCGCCAGGGTGTTCTGCCAGTCTGCCAGGCGGGCCACCAGGCGGGCCGTGTGAGCGTAGCGCCCGGGCACCGAGACGGACACGCTGGGAATGCCCATGCGCTGGCGGTGGATGGCGCCGGCGTCTGTGCCGCCGCCGCCCGGCTGGCGCAGCTGGAAGGGAATGCCCCTGCGTTCGCCGGTCTGCATCAGGTGGCGCACCAGGCGCGGGTCCGACAGGGTAGCCGCGTCGGCGGTGTAGATGGCCGGGCCGGCCCCCAGGCGGGTGTTGTAACGGATGTTTTCAGAACCGTCCCAGGTGGGCAGGTCGAAAGCGGGGGTCGAGTCGATGACCAGGGCCAGCTGGGGGTCGAGGGCATAAGCGGCCACCCGGGCCCCGCGCAGGCCAACTTCTTCCTGTACGGTGAAGGCGGCCAGAAACTCGATGTTGTCGGGGGCGTGGCGCAGCAGCTCGATCAGGGTGGCCACGCCCAGGCGGTCGTCGAGGGCCTTACCCACCAGGCTGGGGCCGCTGCGCTGGAAGAGGGTGGCGTAGGTGGCCCGGTCGCCGACCTTGACGTCGGCCGCGTTCGGCCCCACGTCGATGCGCAGGGTATCGAGCGGGATGGATTGGCTCAGCTCTTCGCGCCGGGTCAGGTGAATGGGGCGGGCGCCGATCACGCCGGGCAGGCGTTTCTGGCCTACCCACACCGGCTTGCCGGGCAACTGGCGCACGTCGATGCCGCCCACGGTCTCGAAGCGGAACAGCCCGCCTTCTTCTTTATCCACCAGCATGAAACCGACCTCGTCCATGTGGGCAGCCAGCATGACGCGCAAGGCGTTCTCCTGGCGGGCATGGCGGGTGGCCAGGACGTTGCCCAGGGCGTCGACGCGGACCGTGTCGGCCAGCGGGCGCACCTGTTCGAGCACGATGCGGCGGACTTCACTTTCATCTCCGGAGACGGAGCAGGCGTTGGATAATCTTTCCAGGAGCTGGAGCTGTTCTTCGCCAACCTGCGGCGCCTGGGAAGCAACGGGGTGTGGTTGGCTCATTCAATCCTCCCAGATGATCTTGTGGACAAAGTCCGGCTCGAGGCCGGCGATAAAGGCCGCCAGCAGGTGGCCGGCGCGCTGGACGTCCTTGATGTGGACGGCCTCGACCGGGGTGTGCATGTAGCGCAGCGGGATGCTGACCACCATACAGGGCACCCCTTCGGCGCTGATCTGCAGGGCCTCGGCGTCGGTGCCAGAGTGGACCGGCATGATTTCGACCTGGTACGGGATTTCCAGGCGGTCGGCGGTGTCTTTGACCGCCTGGTGGATGGCAGGATGGATGTTGGGCCCCCAGCCTAGAGCCACACCTTTGCCCAGCGGGAAGGCGCGATAGTCGGAGGCGCCGGGGCCCTTGGCAAAGGTGACGTCGATGGCGATGGCCAGGCTGGGGCGCAGGGCAAAGGCCGAAGTGTAGGCGCCGCCGAGGGTGACCTCTTCCTGGACGGTGGCCGCGGCCCACACGTCCCAGGCGTGGGCCGTGTGCTGCAGCTCGTGCAGACAGGCAGTTACGGCGGCCACCGAGGCGCGGTTGTCCAGGCTGTGGCCGGCGAGCACGTCACCGGACAATTCCATGGGAGCCTGGTCGAAGGCCACGATGTCGCCGGGCCGGACCAGCTCGGCCAGCTCACCGGCGGGCAGGCCGGCGTCGATCAGCAGGCGGGCCATCTCCAACGGTTTACCGGCGTTGTCGGCCGGCAGCAGGTGGTTGGGCGGCTGCACGACCACCCCGGGCAGGGGGCGGCGGCCGTAGATCATGACCGGCTGGCCGGGCAGGATGCGCGGGTCCACGCCCCCCACGTGGGTAAAGCGCAGGAACTCGCCTTCCAGGGTGGTGACCATCAGGCCGATGGCGTCCATGTGGGCGGCCAGCAGGATCGACGGGCGGGGCTCGGGGCCCTGGCCCTTGCGCAGGGCGTGCAGGCTGCCCAGGCGGCTGGTGCTGCATTGGTCGACCAGCGGCTGCCAGGCTGCGACCAGCAGGTCGTGGACGGGCTTTTCGTACCCGGACAGGCCGGGTTGGGAAATGAGTTGCTTCAAGAACGGCATCAGTTCAAACATGAAGGCTGTCTGCCTTTCCATTAAGGTGGAGTCGGGGTGTCGGTGGGGACGGGGACAGACGTGTCCGTGGGTACTTCAGGCACCTCGGTATCGGTGGGCGTCGGCGGCACCTGCGTGGCCGTTGCCGTACTGGAGGGGGTCATCGTCCAGGTAGGGGGTGAGAACGGCGTGAAGGTGATCGAAGGCGTCCAGGTAATGGTGATGGTAGGCGTTTCCGTGGCCGAGGGGAACACAAAGGGCGTGTTACTAGGCACCTCCGTCGTGGGAACGACGGTCGTCTGGGTTACGGTTGCAGTGGGGGTGGGTGTGGTGATGACCGGCTGGCAGGCTCTCAGCATCACGAACCCCAAGCAATAGCAGGGAATGGTAGCGAGAATGATGAAGATCAGTGTGGATCGTGTGCGGCGATTTGATCGCAATGCCATTCAATCTCCTTTGCCCTATTCATCATATCACCAGGGTCAGGGGATGGCAAGGGAAGCCCTTTTCAGCGCTTCTCCTCGTGGAAAGTGCTCTTCACCTGGTCCATTTCCTGCCGGACGGCCATGTACAGGTTCTCGGCTTTGAGCTCGGTGATGGTGTAGCAGGGCGCTTGCAGGTGATCGGCCAACGCCTGGGCCAGGCCCTGGTCGAAGGCAGCGTGTTCCATGTTGATCACGACCGAATGGATGTGCTCTTTGGCCACCAGGTCGGCCAGGAAGTGTGATTCTTCCAGGGGCGGCATCTGGCGCAGCGAGACGTTGGCGGCGCCGTCGGTGAGCACGATCAACAGGGGGAAGATGTCCGGGTGGAGGATCTTCTCGCGCTTGATCACGTCGTAGGAGAGCTGCAACCCGGCCGAGAGGGGCGTCTTGCCGCCGATGGGGATGTCGGCCAGGGCGCGCTGGGCCAGCATGACCGAGTGGGTGGGGGGCAGCACCAGGGTGGCGCGGTCCTTCTGGAAGACGACCAGCCCGACCCGGTCGCGGCGCTGGTAGGCGTCGGTCAGCAGAGACAGGATGGCGCCCTTGGTGGCCGCCATGCGTTCGGCGACCGCCATGGACCAGGAGGCGTCCACCAGGAAGAGCACCAGGTTGGCCGTGCGCCGCACGCGCACCTTCTGCATGAAGTCGGATGGGCGGATGGCAAACGCCACCCGCTGGCGCTGCTCGTGGCGTTCGGACTGGAACGGGGCGGCGGCGCGCAGGGTGGCGTCGAAGGCCAGATCGTCGGTTTTGCCCATGGCCGGGCGGGCCTGGATGTAGCGGCCGCGCTTGCGTTCGGAGCGCGTGCGCGAGCGGCGCCCGGCGTTGCGGCGCATGATCTTGTCCAGGGGGGTGTCCAGGCGGCGCGGGTCGAAGACCTCGCCGGTCTTTACCTTTTGGCCGCCGTTCCACCAGTAGGCGCTGCGGTCGTCGAACAGAGACTGCGGGCTGGCCTGGACCTCACCTTGCTCCTGGTCCTGATCCTGGGGCTCGGGCTCACCGTTGGTTAAGTTTTTTTTTGCTGGGCCGGGTCTTCGCCCCCCTCGGGGACGGGTTCCGCTTCCTGGCTGTGGACGACCTGGCCTTGCAGCTGTTCGATGCGCTCTTGCAGCTCTTCCATGCCCATCTCGGACTGTTCGAAGGGGCCGCGGCGCAGGCGGTGCGGCAGGGCCAGCTCGGCGGCCAGGGCGATGTCGCGACCGGTGATGGCCGTGCG
>JAAZNB010000381.1 GCA_012798515.1 Chloroflexota bacterium | reverse complement strand
GACTGTTCTTTTCACCAAACTTTCACCTTCATACTAAGATTTCTCACCTCTCTGTCACCGCCCCGGTGCTAATATAAAAGTGCACCACCGCTTACTGATAGATTAAAAAAGGAAATTGATCGGCCGGGTCCCATTGTTTGCACCACGCCTACCGATGTATTTTCTTTTCTGGTAGATGGCTACCAGACGTCTTTGCCTTCACTCCCCGATCCTGCCATACCTGCATCCTTCTACCCGGCCATCTAGCAGGCCATCGTGGCAATTTTTTAATTCCGTTCAAGCAGCTGTATTTCAACCTGATCTCATTCCGGACGACGCCTGGCGTTGGTTGGTGGTCGTGTCGCCTGACACGATAGTCCGTTCCTTAATTTCTGTATTCGATTGCAAACGGAAAGGAGATGAATCCCATGGAAGAGCCAAAAATCGGGCTCGGTAACTACATCGGTGAGGCACTCGGTGTATTTCTGATTGTCTTGTTCGGATGTGGGGTTGTGGCGGTGGCCGTGTTGGTGGGCGGCATGGGCGATCTGTGGTCCATTGGTGCGACATGGGGACTGACGATCGCCGTCGCAGTTTGGGCCGGCGCTTCGATGTCCGGCGCCCATTTCAATCCCTCGGTGACCATCGCACTGGCGCTGCGGCGTGGCTTCCCCTGGAAACACGTCTTACCCTACATTATCGCCCAAATTTTTGGGGGGTTCCTGGGGGCGGCCGTGCTGGCCACGCAGTTTGGCGGACTGATCGCCGCCAAGCTGGCGGCACTGGGGGTTTCGCCGGGAGAGCCCGGCAGCCAGCTGGTCTCCATGATCTTTGCAACCTACACGCCCAACCCGGGCATGGTTGGCATCGACCAGGCCACGGCCACGGCGCTCAACGTTGCCGAAGGGTGGAGTAAAGTCTCGGTCCTGAACGGCGCCTTTTCTGAAATTCTGGGCACGGCTTTGCTGATGATCGCCATCTTGATGCTGCTCGAGGCGCGCAGCGTCAACTCGCCGGCGGCCTGGTTCTTCCCGTTGGGGCTGGCGGCAGCGGTGTGCATGATCGTGGTCATTACGGCGCCCATTTCGATGACTTCGTTGAACGGGGCGCGTGACCTTGGCCCGCGCATCTGGGCCTTGTTGCAGGGGTATGGCAGTATCGCCTTCCCAGGGCCGCGGGGTGAATGGTGGGTCGGCAGTATCGCCCCCATCGTCGGCGGTGTCCTGGGAGCCTATTTCTTCGATTTCGTCATGCTGCCTTTCTACCCCAAGCCGAAACCTGCCGGGCAGGCGGAGCCCAGCCAGCAGCCGACCCCTTCTACGCCGACTTCCCCGGTCGTACAGTAAACCGGGTTGTTGGGAAGATTTACGAATTCCGTTCACAGGAGGTTCGAGATGGATAAACCAAAGGTCGCAATCGTCAAGACCGGCGAGATGAAAGGCAATGCTGAATTCATGCCGCCGATCAAGAAATATCGTCGCTACGCCGAAGACGTGGATGCCATCGAAGCCGCCGTGGCCAAAGCCATGGAGCTTACCCTGGGCAGTGTGGACAACCTGATCAAACCCGGGCAGAACGTGTTGATCAAGCCCAACCTGGCTTTCAATGCGCCCCCGGAAAGCTACGCCGTGGTAGATCCGCGCACTGTGGAAGCCGTAACACGCTACTTCAAACAGAATTCCAAGGCCGGGCGGGTGGTCGTGGGGGATAACCCTTCCCTGGGGAAACACGTTGGCCGGGCTAACATTGCTTTCAAGACCTCGGGTATGGAGGAAGCGGCCAGGCTGGGCGGCGCCGACGAAGTAATTTATTTCGATGAGCAGCCCACCGTGGACGTGGACGTCCCCACCGGCAAGGCCTTCAAGAAGTATAAAGTGTTCAAACCCTTCCTGGACGCTGACGTGGTCATCAACCTGCCCAAGATGAAGGTGCACCTGGCCAAGACCGTGACCCTGGGCCTGGCGAACTGGCAGGGGATCGGCCCCAACTACCACCCCAGCCAGGACGGCATAGACGGGAAAGGCCTGCATATGTGGCAGCAGGGCCAACACCGGAATGACATCAACGCCAAGGTGGTGGATGAATACCGCATCCGCAAGGCAGACTGGACCATCATCGATGGTGTGATCGCCATGGAAGGGCAGGGCCCGCACGCCGGCGAGCCGGTGGAGATGAATATGATCGTGGCCGGTGTGGATACCGTGGCCGTGGACGCGGTCGCCGGCTGGGTGATGGGCTTCGAGACGGACGAAATCTCCGCCATCCGTATGGCCTATACCGAAGGCCTGGGGGAGCGGCGTATGGATTACATCGATCACGTGGGCGTCGATCCGGCCAGCGTGCGGCGCTTCTTCCGCCGCGCCAACAACGACCCGGTGGGGATGTATGCCGGATTGGACGTCTTTACTCAGCAGTCCTGCCCGGGGTGCTATGTCAACATCCGCGGCGCCCTGGACAGCTTTGTGATCAGCGGGATCGATTTCAACGAATTCCGGAACAAAGTGGGCGACTGCGTGTTTGTGAGCGGTGGCCTGCCGGACTTCGACCCCGAATTTGCCCGCGGCAAGACCCTGTTCGTGATCGGCGACTGCTGGGAATATTTCCCCACCTCGGAGAATATCCGCCAGGCGATCGAGCTGGCCAAGGAAGTGATCTATCGTCCGGGCTGCACGCCGGTGTACATCTTCTCACAGATCAACGGTGACCTGCAAGGCCTGTACAACCAGGCCATGGCAGGCGATTAATTTCACAACCGGGCAGTGAGAACTGCCCGACAGGCAGTGGATGGCAGCGCCGGTACGAGGGTTCGTGCCGACGCTGCCACCGGTGGTACGCCGGAGTGGCGGATGCTACCAGGAGGCGGCGTGGAAGGCTACTGGACAGACCTGGGCCTGATGCAATACGTCCCGGCTTTTTCGATCCAGCAAGAGGCGCTCCAGGCGCGTATGCAGGGACGTCTCCCCCTCACGGTGCTGCTCCAGGAGACCCCGCCCACCTTTACCATCGGGCGTTCGGGTAGCCGGGAGAACGTCCTGGCGTCTCCGGAAGAGCTGAAGGCGCGGGGCATTGAGGTGATCGAGGTGGATCGCGGCGGAGACGTGACCTATCACGGCCCTGGCCAGCTGATTGCTTCGCCCTTGTTTTACCTGGGCGACCTGGACGTCAATGCTAACCAGTATATGCACCGTCTGGAGGACGTGCTGGCGTACGCCCTGGCGGCCTTCGGGCTGACCGCCCGGCGCCATGCGGCTTACCCGGGAGCCTGGCTTGGGCAGGAGAAGATCGGGGCGGTGGGCATCGGCGTGCGCCATGGCTATACCTTCCATGGCATCTCGCTGAACGTCAACCTGGACCTGCTGCCCTTTGGGTGGATCAACCCTTGTGGGGTGGCCCGCATGCCGGTCACGTCTATGCAGGCTGCCCTGGGCCACCCGGTTGAGATGCAAAAAGTTCGCGCCGTCTTACGCACGGCCCTGGAGGCCGTGTTCGGCGTACAGTTGCGCCCCCGGACGGTCGTAGAACTTCAAACGGCCATTCAAAACCTAATCCCTCTTCCTGACCCCGTGCCTCCCGCTCGCCGCATATAGGCTTGAGGTGACGGCGGGGGTATGCGATAAGGAGCCTGACATGGATTATGAAATAGTGGTGCCATCCACGGCAGATGGCAGCCAGGAGGTTACCATCCGGCGCTGGCTGGCAGAAGTGGGCCAACCGGTGCAGGCGGGCAAAGACCTGGTAGAAACGACGACTCAGAAGATCGCCCTGTACGTGTCTTCCCCGGTGGACGGGGTGCTGGTTGAGATTCGTATGGACGCCGGGAGCGTGGTTCGCATTGGCCAGGTGATCGGCGTCGTTCGTACCCCATAGAGAGGTGAGCCATGCAGCTGAGTGATAAGACAGCAGTGGTAACCGGTGGCGGCCGTGGGGTGGGCCGGGCGATCTGCCTGGCGCTGGCTGGCGCCGGGGCGGACGTACTGGTAGCCGACATCGACCTGTCTACGGCCGAAAGCGTGGCCGGCGAGGTGAGCGGGCTCGGCCGGCGGGGCGTTGCCTGCCAGGTGGACGTAACGGACAAAGGACAGGTGCAGGCCATGATCGCGACCTGTACCGCACGGCTGGGACGCCTGGACATCCTGGTCAACAACGCCGGTATCTTTCCCATTTCGCCGTTCGCTACCCTGGCGGAAGCAGACTGGGACCGGGTGATGGCGGTCAACCTCAAAGGTGTCTTCCTGTGCTGCCAGGCAGCCCTGGGCGCCTTGCGCCAGAGCGGCGCGGGGCGCATCATCAACCTCTCCTCAGTCAGCGGGCTGGTGGGAGCGATTGGCTTTACCCATTATGCAGCTTCGAAGGCCGGGGTGATCGGGCTGACCCGCGCCCTGGCCCGTGAAGTGGCGGCCATGCGGGTCACCGTCAACGCCGTAGCTCCCGGTATCGTGGACAACGAAATGACGGCGCGCACCTTCCCTGCCTTCAGCCTCGATCAGTACCGCGGCCAGGTGCCTTTGCAGCGCCTGACTACCCCGGAAGACGTGGCCGAGCTGATTGTGTTCCTGTCCTCGCCGGGCGCCGCCTACATCACCGGGCAAACCTATGCTGTGGACGGGGGATATACCATGCACTGACCGGCAGCGACCCTGCAGAGAAGGGCTCCCGGCAGGGCCAATGACCCGGCCGGGTGGGTGGCATATTGGAATACCAGGTCGAGCGATTGGAACCGACGATCAAGGTGGCGCATGAATCGAGAGCAGATACGGGTTTTATTACAGGATGTAGCCGATCAGACCTGTGACGTCGACCAGGCGCTTGGCTTATTGCGGGATATGCCTTTCGAAGACGCCACGGTGGCGTTGATCGACCACCACCGCGCCTTGCGCACCGGCATCCCGGAAATTATCTATGGGGCCGGGAAGACGCCCGAACAGATCGTGATGATCGTGGAGCGCATGCTGGCCAGCGCGGGACACGCCATCGTCACCCGCGCCTCCCGCGGCGCGGCTGAGGCGGTCCAACAGCGCTTCCCCCAGGCGCACGACTACGCTGTGGCGCACATGCTGGCGGTGGGCGAGTTCCCCCCGCCCGGGCCGGGCCCGTTTGTGGCTGTGGTCAGCGCCGGGACGTCGGATCTGGGGGTGGCTGAAGAGGCCGCCCTGACGGTCGAGCTGCTGGGCACGCGCGTGGAGAGGATCTACGACGTGGGCGTGGCGGGGGTACACCGCCTCCTGGAACAACGCCAGCGGTTGTGGCAGGCCGGGTGCGTCATTGCCGTGGCCGGGATGGAAGGCGCCCTGGCGACCGTAGTGGGGGGACTGGTCGATTGCCCTACCCTGGCCGTCCCCACCAGTGTGGGCTATGGGGTCAGCCTGAATGGATTGGCGGCCCTGCTGTCCATGTTGAACTCGTGTGCGCCGGGTGTTTCTGTGGTGAACATCGACAATGGCTTTGGCGCAGGGGTCTGCGCTCACATGATCTTGAGAGGAAACCGATGCGTATAGCTTACTTCGACTGTGTGGCCGGCGCCAGCGGCGACATGCTGCTGGGCGCCTTGATCGACGCGGGGGCTTCCCTGGCTGTGCTCCGGGAGAACATCGCTACGCTGCAATTGTCCGGCTGCGACCTGCACGTGGAACAGGTCATGCGCGGCGCCCTGGCAGCCCGGCGGGTGACCGTGGTCACGCCGCAGCCAGAGACAGAGCGGCACGTAAAGGACCTGGTGGCCGTCATCGACCAGGCCGGGCTGCCCGAGGTGGTCAAAGAGCGTTCTCGGGCGACGTTGCTGCGCATTGCCCAGGCCGAGGCGCACATCCACCAGCACCCTGTGGAGGAGATCCATCTACACGAGCTGGGCGGCGATGACACCTTGATCGACATCGTGGGGGTGGTCAGCGCCCTGGAAAGCCTGGAAATCACAAAGGTGTTCGTCTCCCCGCTGCCCCTCTCGCTTGGCTTTGTCCACTGTATGCACGGGCTCATCCCGCTGCCGGCGCCGGCAACCCTGGCTTTGTTGGAAGG
>JAAZNB010000380.1 GCA_012798515.1 Chloroflexota bacterium | reverse complement strand
GAGCGGTGGCGCCTGGCCGGACGTTCTTTGTAGATGAGGGCATCGCCCGGGCCATGCCGCTCTAGCCGACCTACGATAGGGGCCGTTTGGGCCGGGTGGAGGAATGCACAGTGCTGCCGGATTCTTCCCTCCCCCATTTTGAGTTCTTGAAAATGAGGGAGGTGCAGGCGGGGGTGTTCTGGGCGCCGATCCCGGGCGCCCTGGGAGAATGAGCCCTTCATGGATGACAGAGGAAGTCGGCTTTCGCTCGTGGCGCGAGCGGGCGGTGGCGCCTGGCCGGACGTTCTTTGTAGATGAGGGCATCGCCCGGGCTATGCCGCTCTAGCCGACCTACGATAGGCGCCGTTTGGGCCGGGCGGAGAAATGCAAAGGCCGGATTCCTCCCTCCCCCATTTTGAGTTCTTGAAAATGGGGGAGGTGCAGGCGGGGGTGGATTGGGCCGGCCGGGGCGTCTCCTGGGGGAAGCTTGGTTATTAAAGCCCTCGGCTGGAAGGCATAAATCGTCTATAATTAGCACCTCGCCCGTGCGGCGAAACCGGTCCAATGAGAGCGAACTTACCTGAATGAACAACAAGATTGCCAAGAACATCATCTTCAGTGCGGTAGGGTTTGCCTGGCCGCTGGCCCTGATGATCTTTACCACTCCCATCGTGGTACACGGCCTGGGCGATGACTGGTATGGGGTGTGGATCCTCATCTCCAACATCCTCAGCTACCTGACGGTGTTCAACGCCGCCCAGACGGCCGGGGTAAAATACCTGTCTGAATTCCTGGCGCTCAAAGACGACCGCAAGGTCGGCAGCCTGATCTTCACCTCGTTCTGCATCTACCTGGCGGTGGGCATCCTGTCGGCAGTGGGCATCTGGTTCGGCGCAGATGCCATCACCAGCTCATTCTTCAAAATCCCGGCCCAATACGTGGCCGAGAGCCGTTTCGCCTTCCAGCTGTCGGCCATCAGCTTCCTGTTCACCGCCCTGGGCTGGTGGAGCTCTTCCATCCTCTCCGGCCTGCAGCGCTACGACCTGCTTTCCGTCGTAGCCCTGATCAGCGCCACCCTGCTCAACGCCGGGAATGCCTTGCTGGTGCACCTGGGGTACGGCGTGACCAGCATGATGGTGCTGACCATCTGCTCGCTGGCCCTGTCCTTCGTGCTCATGGTCATCCTGTCCTGGCGCACCCTGGCCGGCGTGCGCCAATACCTGCGCTTCGACCTGACCGTGTTCAAGCAGGTGTTGTCTTTTGCGGCCTTCTCTCTGCTGCAGACCCTGTTCGCCATCATCACTTTCCAGCTGGACAAGACCGTGCTGGGCGTGTGGATCGGCGTCTCGGCCCTGCCGTTCTACAGCATCCCGCTCTCGCTGGCCCAGCGCGTCCACCAGTTGTGCGCCAAGGCCATGGAATACGTGACCCCCTTGACCAGCGAGCTGACCACCCAGAAACAGTTCGACAAGCTGCGCTACATCTACACCCGCTCGCAGATGATCAACAACGTGATCGTGGTGCTGTTCGCCATGCCGCTGTTCGTCTACGCCAACAGCATCATGGCCGTGTGGATGGACCCGTCTTTTGCCGAAAAATCGACCACGGTGTTCCGCATCCTGGTGGCCGGCTACGCCATCATGGCCAGCAACATCGTCTCGTCCAGCGTGGCCGCCGGCGTAGGGCATCCCGAGGTCAACACGGCCTTTGCCCTGTTGTTGGGCGCCACCAGTATCACCGGCTATTACCTGTTCATCCCGACCTACGGCATCGAAGGCGCCGGCATCAGCAACCTGATCAGTTTCTTCATCTCGGTGGGAGTATTGATCATCTTCGTCAACCAGAAATACCTCCAGGTCAACTTCCTGCGCCTGTTCAGGGAGGCTTATTCCCGCCCATTGCTGATCGGCGTCGTGGTGGGGCTGGCCGCCTGGTGGACGACGGGCTACATCAGCAATATGTTCGTGCTGCTGGTCTTCCTGGCGCTGACCTGCTCGACCTACCTGGTGGGGGTGTATTTCTTCGGCCGCCTGGCTCCCGAGGAAAAGGCGGTCATCCACAGCAACCTCCAGGCCATCCTGCACCTGCGCTTCAACGGTGGCAAGCCCTGGCTGCGCAAGTTGTTCTAAAAGCCCCTTTCGCTCCTCCGGTTGGCAAAGAATACCTGCATATTCCCCATTTTCAAACAGAAAAAAGGGGGGGACGTTGCCCTGCGGGCCTTTCCTGCCCGGAGCGGGAAGGGCGACCCGCGCCCGGTTCTCTCGCTCTGGCCGCCGGGGCATCCGTGAGGACAACCCTGGGCAGCATTCGGGCCCCGGGGCGCGGTCAGAAGCGCCGCGATGGGGGATGGGCGTGTGCGGCAAGGCAGGGCCAGGGGCACAAAGGGGGATGGTTTATTTCATGATTTGACCTATTGATCCATGGATTTCCATAGCAAAGCCAAAGATTAATATATAATTAAGTGTGACAAGATTCAAACTCGGGGGAGACTGAGGAAAAATGTCTATCTTAAAGCTGTGGAAATACTTGGACCCTATCCAATCCCTGCTGGTGTTGAGCGCCGTCCGCGGTCACCAGCGCATCGAGGGTTGGTTGAGTGACGCCGAAGCGGCCGGGCTGTACGAGCTGGCCCGGCGCCTGCCGCCGGACAGCGTGATCGTGGAGATCGGCAGCTGGAAGGGCAAGAGCACCTACTGCCTGGGGCGCGGCCTGCGGCGGGGGACGATCTACGCCATCGACCCTTTCGACGCCTCGGGGGAAGAGGGCAGTGTGGCGTCGTATCAAAAGATGCGCGGGGCGACGCCGCTGCTGGACCAGTTCGTGGCCAACATGACCCAGGGCGGCGTGATATCCAAGATCCGTCCTTTGGCCGGCCCGTCCCGGCAGTTCGTGGAGGCTGTGGCGCACATCGACCTGCTGTTCATCGACGGCGACCACAGCGTAGGCGGCTGTGATTTCGATTATCTCAACTACTCGCCCCGGCTGCGCAGCGGCGGCTACCTCATCTTTCACGATTACGACCCGGCGCGCCTCGACCTGGGCCCCACCTGGGTGATCCAGAACCGCATCTTGAACCGGCCGGAGTATTCGCCCGTGCTGCGCCTCGACCGCCTGTACGCCTTCGTCAAGAACCCGGCGCCAGGAGGATAAAAATCCGGGCCAGGGATTGGACCCTGGCCCGGTGGAGATCGATGGGTGACGCCGGAAAGGGGGTTATTCCACGCTTTCCGACACGATGGCTCCGGAGAGCAGCGCCGGGCCGCTCTGGAAGCGCTGGATGTGGGCGGCGTAGTCCGGCAGCAGGCGCTCGTACGCCCCGGTCATCAGCGGGGACGAGATCAGGTAATCGGCCGTGGCCCGGTCACAGGCCACGGGGATGTTCCACACCACGGCCACGCGCAGCAGGGCCTTGATGTCGGTGTCGTGCGGCTGCTGTTCCAGGGGGTCCCAGAAGAAGATGAGCAGGTCGATGGCGCCCTCGGCGATGCGGGCCCCGATCTGTTGGTCGCCGCCCAGGGGGCCGCTCTGCAGGCAGGTGACCGGCGCGTCCAGCTCTTGCATCAACAGGCGGCCGGTGGTGCCCGTGGCGACCAGGTCGTGCTGCTTGAGCAGCTCGCGGTTGAAGCGCGCCCAATCCAGCAGGTCACGTTTTTTATTGTCGTGCGCCACCAGGGCGATGCGCTTGCGGCTATAGGGCGCTTCGGTCACCTCGAACACAGAGGACGCCTCTGTGGAAAATTCGTTAGGGTATTCCATTGTTAACACTCCTTGGCTCGCTCGCCTGTGGCTCACCTGCCAGGTTGGATATGAGGTTTATGGGGCAGGGGAGGTCCCGGCGCGCCGCGCCGGTGTGCGAACGAGTAACGGTCGCATTATAGCATGCTAAATGAGTTAAACAAGACCCAGAAAGGTAATATTTTGGTTAACGGAAGCGCACAGGCCTGGCCTCCTGCACCGCTTCCAATCCGCCAGCACAGCGGGAATGACCACCAATCCCTGTCATTGCGAGCACAGCGAGCCCAGGGAAGACTTCCCGGGGAAGCTGGTATGGGCGGCGCTTGACAGGCGGGGGCGGGAATGATATTTTTAGACACCCTCCTATGGAGGAGCGTCAAAGGAAACCTATGCACAGCGAACCCATCGAACAGAAACACTGGTTCTGGCCCTGGCAGGACCAGGAAGAAGAAGCCTGGCTGGGCGAGATGGCCCGCCAGGGCCGGCATCTGCTGGAGGCCGGCCCGTCCGGCCGCTACACCTTCATCCCCGGCGCTCCGGCGGCGGTGGCTTACCGCCTGGACGACAACAGCCGCTTCAAGGATCTCCAGGAGTACCTGCGCCTGATGGAGGAAGACGGCTGGGAGCACGTGGGGGCGATGAACGGCTGGCAGTACTTCCGCAAAACGGTGGACAGCGCCGCCCCGCCCGAGAACTACGCGGATGCCGAGGCCAAGCTGCATCGCTACAACCGGGTGGCAGAGCGCTTCATGTGGGGCACGGCGGTCTATTCCGTCATTCTGGCCGTGGGCAGCATGTACTGGGAGAGTTCCCTGGCGCTGGCCGCTATGGGGGTGTCTACCCTGGTGTATGCCTTCTTCGCCGCGCTGTTCTTCAAGATCAACCAGCGCATGAATGCCCTCAAACGCCGGGTCTGACCCGGGGGCTTCGCTGCGCTGGCAATGACAGGCAGGGAAGAGCGGCGCTGGGGAGTAGCTCGCCAGAGACAGCAGTGGGCGCGTACCACTGCTGTTTTATTTTGACAACCCGTCCTGGTCACATCGTTTGTGAAGAATGTCACATTTTATCTCATTATTAATGATGAGGCAAAAGTGTATCTTTTGGTTGATTTATTTTCCATTAGATTAAGCTAAGATTAGTCCGCTTGAGACAAAATTCACAATCCGTATTTTAATTTCTAAACAGGAAATTTATTGCACGGGTTCTTTCGATCGGTATTATTACTCAATGAGGTGCGAACAATGAAACGCAATGGAATTCTCCTGGTTTTGATTGTGCTGGTGATGGTCGCCATTGCCCTGCTGTTGTGGCAGCCCTGGGTTGCCAAGACGCAGCCGGTGAGCGAGATCGCCGCCGCCTGGAGCACTTCGGGCCATGCAGATTACGCCTCTGAATCGTTCAACCATTGGAATGAAGAAGAGACTCCTGAGGTCCCCACCGGGTGCGCCAAATGCCACAGCAATTACGGCTTGCGCGACTACCTCGGCCTGGACGGCAGCGCGGTAGACGCGGTGGACGCCCCGGCCAAGATCGGTTCGGTGGTGACCTGCGAAACCTGCCACAACCCGGCAGCCGACAGCCTGACCGCGGTGACCTTCCCCTCCGGGGAGACGGTCGACGCCAGCGGCCCCGCCACCGTTTGTATGGAATGCCACCAGGCCACTACCTCGGGCGTTGCGGTGGCCCAGAGCATCACAGGCATGGATCCCGATACGGTCTCTGAGGACCTCAAGTCGGTCAACCCGCACTATTACGCCGCCGCCGCCACCCAATACGGCGGGCTGGCCAAGGGCGGTTACGAATACGAGGGCAAGGACTACATCGGGCATTACGAACATTCCGAGAACGCCCAGACCTGCACCGACTGCCACAATCCCCACGACCTGACGGTGGACCCGGCTAACTGCACCACCTGCCACTCCAACGTGGTGGACATCGAAGACGCTCGCCAGATCCGCCAGACGGCCGATGATTACGACGGCGACGGCAATACCACCGAGGGCATGGCCGACGAGATCGAAGGCATGCGCCAGGCGCTCATCGCCGGCATCCAGAAGTACGCCGCCGAAGAACTGGGCACGCCCATCTTGTTCGAGCCTGAGGCCCATCCTTACTTCTTCATCGACACCAACGCCAACGGCGTGGCGGACGAAGGTGAAGCCGAACGCGCCAACCAGTATGTGGCCTGGTCTCCTCGCCTGCTGCGCACCACGTTCAACCTGCTGTTCGTCACCAAAGACCCGGCTGCGTACGTGCACAACCCCCGCTATGCGGCAGAGCTGCTCTACGATAGCCTGGATGACCTCTCACAGGTAGTCGATATCGATCTTAGCGGTATGGTGCGCCCGTAACACTGCATCCCCGCAGGGGCCGGCGCGGAGGACTGCTCCGCCCCGGCCCTGAGCGGGCATGCTGAAGGAGTTGAAACAATGACCACCAACGGAGTTACTACCAAGCTGGCGCAGCCAGGACAGCTTCCCGCCGAAAACCTGGCCCTCAAACAGGCGCTGTGGATCGTGGTCTACTTTGGCCTCATCCTGTCGCCCTTGTTTCTGTTGATTGCCCTGCCCCACCAGGCCGGGCGGGAATTCTACCGCGACTTCTCGGTCGCCCTGGGCTACGTCGGCCTGGCCATGATGGGCCTGCAGCTGGTGCCCACGGCCCGCCTGCCTTTCCTGGCCAACGTCTTTCACATGGACACGCTGTACAGCATGCACCACCGCCTGTCGGTGCTGTCTTTCCTGCTCATCTTGAGCCATCCCCTGATCCTGCTGGCCTTCAACCCCAAGACCCTGGTCCTGCTGAACGTCTTCAACACCCCACAGAAGACCGTGGCCGGTGTGCTGGGCCTGTTGGGCCTGCTGCTGATCGTGTTCAGCTCGGTGCTGCGCAAAGAGTTGAAGATCAACTACGACGTGTGGAAAGTGGCTCACAGCCTGCTGACCATCGGCATCTGCGTGGCGGCCCTGGTGCACATCTTCGGCATGAACTACTACACCGCCGCCCCCGAGCAGCGCGCCCTGTGGATCGGCATGGCCGCCCTGTGGGCTGTGATGCTGCTCTACGTGCGGGTGATCACCCCCCTGCGCCTGATGCAGACCCCTTACGAAGTGGCCGAAATCCGCCCGGAATGCAACCAGACCTACACGCTCTCGCTGCGCCCGCTGGACCACGCCCGCATGAACTTCAAACCCGGCCAGGTGGCCTGGATCACCTCCGGCCGTTCGCCCTTTGCCTATCGCAAGCACCCCTTCTCGATCTCTTCCAGCGCTGAAAACGGCGACCGCCTGGAGTTCTCCATCAAAGAGCTGGGCGATTTCACCACCACCATCAAGGATTTGCAGCCCGGTTCCAAGGTCTACGTGGACGGCCCTTACGGTGTGTTCGACGTGGAGCGCTGCGGGCAGTGCGGCCTGGTGTTGATCGCGGGTGGCATCGGCGCGGCGCCGGTGATGAGCATCCTGCGCACCCTGGCCGACCGGCGCGACAAACGCCCGGTGTACTTCTTCTACGGCAACCTGGATGAAGAATGCATCATCTTCGGCGACGATATCGCCGCCCTGGAGAAACGCCTGAACATGAAGGTGATCCACGTGCTGGAGCGCCCCACCAGCGGCTGCTGGGAAGGCGAGTGCGGGTACATTACCCACGAGATCCTGGAAAAGGATCTGCCCGGCAACGCCAGTGAGATGACCTATTTCCTGTGCGGGCCGCTGCCCATGATCCAGTCGGTGGAGAATTCGCTGGCGGCCATGCAGGTCCCGCCCGCCAACGTGTATTCCGAACGTTACGATATGGCGTAAAGGAAGTCAAACGATGAAAAACCACGAAGCTGTTTTTACCACAGCCGCTCTTATCCTGGCAGTAGGTTTATCCGTTATTTTTGCCCTGCTGCACTCTGTATAGCCTCGAGGTGGGTCCATCCCCGCCCCAAACTCCTTTTCCGCTTGGAACTCCCGCCCGCTCAGCGGGAGTTCCGCATTTAACCGGGATATGGCGCCTGGGCCGGCG
>JAAZNB010000036.1 GCA_012798515.1 Chloroflexota bacterium | reverse complement strand
TGGCCTGGGGAATCTCTTCTTCGACCAGATGGACATCCCGGTGGTGGGCACCCGGCGGGAGTTCCTCGACCGGCACGTGTTCTACGACGGGCGTTACATCAGTACCCAGCTGCTCACCGCCATGCTGGAGGACTACGCCCGACCGCGGCCGATGACGGCCGAAGAACGTACCCAGATGCTGCAGGACGCGTTCGCCGACAGCGTATGGTAGGCCCTCTATGAGGGATTAGCTTCCTTCCTGGGCTTGCGAGAGAGCGTGATTTTGTGGAAAATTACACTGCGGCTTGAGAGAGGGACTTGCACCCCAAATGCACCAGCCTGACGGGCGCACATTACCCGGCGGGCGTTAAACACGAATCAGAGGTGGAAAATGAATAAGATCTACGACGTTACTGTGACCATTACACCAGAGCTTCCGACCTGGCCGGGTGACCCTGGCGTGGTCCTCGAACGGGTCAATAAGATCGAGGAAGGGGCCAATGCTAACGTGTCGCACCTGGATATCGGGGTGCACACTGGCACGCACGTGGATGCGCCGGTTCACTTCTTACCCGGTGAGAAGGGGATCGAGAGCCTGGACCTGGAGGTCTTGATCGGCCCGGCCCTGGTGGTTGAGATTCCCGAAGACGCCGGCCAGCTGACTGCGGACGTCCTGGCTGCCTCGGGACTGGATGGCGACGTCAAGCGTGTGTTATTCAAAACGCGCAATTCGCGCTACTGGCAAGAACAAAGCAAAGAGTTCCATACCGATTTTATCGGTATCACCGCCGATGGCGCCGAATTCCTGGTCAAACAGGGCGTCAAACTGGTGGGTATCGATTACCTATCGGTGGCGCCGTATAAGAAAAGCCGGCCAACGCACGAAATCCTGCTGCGCGCCGGCGTGATCGCACTGGAAGGGGTCGATCTTTCGCAGGTCAGCCCGGGGACCTACCAGCTGTACTGCCTGCCGCTCAAACTGGGTGGCTCGGATGGCGCGCCGGCGCGGGTCGTCCTGCTAGAGGCGTAACTGCAGCGTTACTGTGGCAGGGTCAGGGTAAAACCGCCATCGATGACGATCACCTGCCCGCGGATCATAGCAGCGGCCGGTGTGCACAGGAAAGCCACCAGGCCGGCGATGTCCTCGGGCTGGACCAGCCGTCCGGCGGGCGTGCGGGCGATGGCGCGGGGGATTACGTCCGGGTCGCTTAAGGCGCTGAAATGCTTGAGAGCGTCCGTCTCCACCAGGCTGGGAGAGACGGCGTTGACGATAATGTTTTTGGAAGCAAGTTCCACGGCCAGGTAACGGGTCAGGGTTTCCAGCGCAGCTTTGCTGGCGCCCACGGCTACGTAATCGGGCATGACACGCGTAGAACCGGGGCTGGAGATGGCTACTATCCATCCTCCGCCCCGTTTTTCCATCCACGGCACGGCCTGTTGGGCGCACAACAGGAAGGCGCGGGCGTTGACGTTCATGGTCCAATCCCAACCACTGACTTTTTGCTGTAAAGCCGGGCGGTTGAACCCCGAAGCGGCGTTACTGATCAGGATATCCAGGCCGCCGAATTCCTCCCCCGTTTTCTGAAACAGCTTTTCGATGTCTTCCGGTTTGGAGACGTTGGCCTTGATCACCAGGGCGCGGCGGCCCATCTGGCGGATGGCCGCGGCTGTCTCTTCTGCCGGGTCCTGGTTGCGGATGAAGTTGACCACCACGTCTGCCCCACGGGCAGCGAGGTGGAGGGCGATGGCGCGGCCGATGCCTCGCCCTGAACCGGTGACCAGGGCAACCCGGCCGGAGAATGGCAGTACAGTGTCCAAGGAGCTTATCCTCTTTCTTCCCACTCGATGGGTTTTAATAAGGTTTTGGGGATCTGGGCGACCTGTTCAGGGCCGAGCTGGATGAGTTTCCGCTCGACGATCTGGTAATCCTGGCGCAGTTTTTCGACGTGTATCCCCCGGCACCAATCGGGATAGGGCGCCAGCCACGGCCGGCAGCGCAAGAGCAGCTTGCGGGCCCCGTTGTAATTGGCGCGTTGGATGTGATAATAGGCCACGCCAACCTGTAAGATGCCGCGATAAAGATCGCGAATGGCTTCCGTTTCCTCCCGCCAGGCGGCTTCCAGTTCTTCGTGGGCCTCGAAGTACAGGCCGGCATTGAAGTAACGCAGCCCTTCCCGGGCGCGCGGGTGCAGTGGCAGGTCACAGCGTGGCCTGCCGGCATGGGGTGGAAGCGTTGTGGATGGATCTACCCTGTTATCCGGTGGCATTGCGTCTTTCCCCGGCCCGGAAGGGTCTTCCCCCCCGGGCGTCGCTTAAAGTTTAGATGCGTTCATCCTTTTTATGATAGCATTGATCTATCCAAAGGGATTCCGGCGTTGTGCAAGGGTGTAATTGTACCCTGCCGGAACCAATTCGAAAACTCGAGGCCTTATGCAGCCGCTACCTGACGATGCAATCCTGCCTTTATGCATGCAACATAATTTCTGGACGTGGTCGGCCCAGGCGTCAGTCCAACCCATCCCGGTCAAACGGGCCAAAGGGGTGTATTTCTGGGACGTAGATGGCAAACGTTACCTGGACTTCAATTCGATGGTGATGTGCGTCAACATTGGCCACGGGGATGAGCGCGTGATCGAAGCCATGGTTGCCCAGACGCGTGAGTTGCCTTTCGCCGGCCCGCAAATGGCCACCCGCCCGCGGGCCGTGTTGGGCAAGCTGTTGAGCGAAATCACGCCGCCCGGATTGGAGCGCTTCCTGTATACGCTGGGCGGGGCCGACGCCAACGAGAATGCCATCAAGCTGGCCAGGATGGTCACCGGCCGGTATAAGATCCTGGCGCGCTATCGCTCCTATCATGGCGCGTCTTACGGGGCCATTGCGGCCAGCGGTGACCCGCGCCGGGTGGCCTGGGAACCCACGGTCATGCCCGGTGTGGTCCATTTTCTGGATCCGTATCGTTACCGCTCCACGTTTCACCAGGGCCGGCAGGTTTCCGAGGAGACCTTTACCCAGGATTATCTCGACCACCTGGAAGAAGTGATCACCTTCGAGGGCAAAGATTCGATTGCCGCGGTGATGATCGAGACGGTGACGGGCACCAACGGGGTGATCGTTCCACCTCCCGGGTATCTGCAGGGGGTGCGCCAGATTTGCGACCGTTACGGCATCCTGCTGATCTGTGACGAGGTCATGTCCGGGTTTGGCCGGACGGGGAAATGGTTCGCCGTGGACCATTGGGGAGTGACGCCGGATATCATGACCATGGCGAAAGGGTTGACCTCGGGCTATGCCCCACTGGGAGCCGTGGCGATGAAGAACGAAATTGCCGAGTATTTCAACCAGCGCGTCTTCGAAGGCGGGTTGACGTACAACGGTCACCCGGTATCGCTGGCGGCCGCCATTGCCACCATCGAAGCCATGCGGGCAGATCACATGGTGGAGCACGCCGCACAGATGGGTAGCGTGCTGTCTGACATGCTGGCCGAGTTACACAGCCGGCACGTATCCGTAGGGGAGGTGCGCTCGATCGGTTTGTTCGGGGTGATCGAGCTGGTGCGCAACCGGGAGACTCACCAGCCTTTGTCGCCTTACGGCGGCAGCAGCCCGGAAATGCTGGCGTTACGCCGCTATCTGTTGGAACAGGGGTTGTTTATTTACTCTCACTGGCACACCCTTTTAATCCTGCCCCCATTGATTATCACCCAGGAGCAACTGGCTGAGGGTTTGGCTGTGCTGGACCGTGGGCTGGAAATCACCGACCGGGCCGTTCA
>JAAZNB010000379.1 GCA_012798515.1 Chloroflexota bacterium | reverse complement strand
ATCGCGATCTTCACGATGCTATCCGCGGCGTCCCAGGCACTTTCGATAGGCTCGTCCATAATGTCCAGGCTTTTCGTGAACAGCGCCAACAAAACGGTAAAAGCAATCCGGTAATCAATTTCAAAACGGTGATTAGCCCGGATAACGCCGGCCGATTGCTGGATATTTATAAACTGGCCCAAGAATCCGGCGCCGATTATCTCACTTTCCAAATCGAGAACCAATCTCTGGACCTCAGCGCCCTACAACTGAAAGAGAATTTTCACTCCTATTCCCGTCCTCCACAACCGTTCAAAAATTTCGACGCTGCCAGACTGCGCGCCAATCTAGAAGAACTTTCCCATCTAAACGGCGCCCATCACCCTAAGGTCCGCTTCATCCCGGAATTTTCAATTCCAGAGGTTTATTACTATTACACCAATCAGTTAGATGTCAAAGAGTATAGCTGTGACGCCATCTGGACAGGTATGAACATTTCACCTTACGGAGACGTGTTCCCCTGTTTCAACTATCACATCGGCAATATCCGCCAACTTTCCCTGGTGGAAGCCTGGAATCACGCCCGCTTCCGGGGATTTCGTCAGAAGGTCCGCCAGGGGTTGTTCGCCAGCTGCATGGGCTGCTGTGACCTGGAAGGTAACCCTCGTTACACCGAGGATATATGCAAGGAATACAGAGCCTGCCCTGTCGTGGCGACGGATTAACATACTCTTTACATGTGTACATAGATAATTAATTTGTTTTAGATGTTATCTTAATAAAAAATCGTTACACTAAAGTTGTAAGATCTCCTCCTTGAAATGAAGCGGAGTTGTGGGGGCACAACTTCGCTTCATTTGTAGATCCTGCCCCCTTCCGGTTGCAGTATTTCAACCCACCGTTTACAATTGTCCCGTGTTCACCCATTCCCCCCAAAGCTTTGAAATCCCTTACGGCAGCAGCAGTGTGCCGCTGCAATTGACGCCCAACCTGTACGCAGACGTCATTTTGCCACCCGAGACCCCTCCCCTACCCGACCCGCTGCACCAGGTAGAGCAGGCACTGGAACACCCGCTAAATGGATTTAGCTACCAGTCCTTAGGGGCAGGGCAATCGGTCGCCATTGCTGTCAATGACAAAACCCGCCCGGTCCCCCACCACCTGCTGCTTCCTCCCCTGCTGGCCAGGCTGGAAGCGCTGGGCTATCCGCCCCAACAGATCAAGCTGATCATTGCTACCGGCACCCACACCCCGGCCACACGCCAGGAAATCGAAGCCAGCCTGCCTTCAGGGGTCCTTGAGCGCTACCCGGTGTTGTCGCATAACTGCGATGACCTGGAGCAGCTCGTCTACCTGGGCGTCACTTCTCGCCAGACCCCCATCTGGGTCAACCGGTCTTTCTACGAAGCCGATCAGCGCATCGTGGTCGGCAACATCGAGCCACACCACTTCATGGGTTTTTCGGGTGGGGTAAAAAGTGCCGCCATTGGCCTGGCCGGGCGGGAGACGATCAACCCCAACCATGCCATGCTGATCGATCCCCTGGCCAGAATGGGTGAATTCGACCACAACCCAATGCGCCAGGACATCGAAGAAATCGGCCAGCGCATCGGGGTCCACCTGGCGTTGAACACGGTCATGAATCGGCACAAGCAGATCGTCAAAGTCTTTGCCGGCCGGCCTCTGGACGTCATGCGCGCCGGAATGGACGCTTCGCGCCAGGTATGCCAGATACCGGTGTCTCACGTTTACGACCTGGTCATCGCCTCTCCCGGTGGCCATCCCAAAGATATCAACCTATACCAGGCGCAGAAAGCCATCACCCACGCGGCGCACATCGTACGCGACGGCGGTGTGGTGTTATTGGCAGCCGCCTGTCCGGAAGGCAGCGGCAGCGCCGCTTTCGAGGCATTCGTCGAGGACGTCTCCGGCTATGAAGAAGTTTTCCGTAAGTTCAAACAACTGGGTTTTCGCGTTGGCCCGCACAAGGCATTTCAGATCGCCCGCGAAGCGGCGCGTATCCATTTGATGCTGCTCTCAGAAATTCCTCCCCAGCGAGTACAGAAATTCTTGCTCCAACCGGTGCCCACCCTGCAAGAAGGTTTCCATGAGGCGCTGAGGCTCTTTGCAGAACAGCCGCGCATCGCTTTGATGCCGTATGCCACCAACACCATTCCGATCATCCAGGGTGACTGAAGCTCCCAACGTCCCAAGGAGAACCCATGCTCGACCGTCCAATCCGCTGGCATGATTATTTAACGATCAACAGTTTCTGGCTCGGTTTGACGGCGCTGTCGCAAACCATGACCCCTCTGGTCATTCCCCTCCTGGTGCAGGGCTTCGTGGGTTCATCCCAACAAGGCACCTATTATGGCAATCTACGCCTGTGGACTTTGATGACTGCCTTACTGGTCCAGGCGTTGATGGGTATGCTCTCGGATCACAGCCATTCCCGCTTCGGCCGGCGCCGGCCGTTCATATTTGCCGGTACCCTGGGCGTCTCGGTCGTTGTCCTTCTCATCGGTTTGAGTGCGCGCCTGGAAGGTGAAACTGGTTACTGGGTCTTGTTCGGATTGGCGATAGTGATGATGATCGCCTCTAATACGGCTCATGGCGCCGTACAGGGGCTGATCCCCGACCTGGTTCCCGAGGACAAGCGTGGTCGCTTCTCGGGGATAAAAGCCTTGCTCGAAGTGCCCATCCCGGTCATCCTGGTCTCTTATACCATTGCCCGCCTGGTCGGCCAGGGCAATCTATGGGGTGGCCTGTGGGCGCTGGTGGCAATCTTGATGACCAGCATGGCCATTACCATGTTGGCTCCCGAACGGCCCAACCCGGCGGCCCCCGAGCCGCTTGACTGGCAGCCATTCTTGCGCCTGCTACTGATGACCGGGGCGTTCACCTTGATTATCCTCGTCATTGGGGCCGTGATTCGCGCCACAGGCCAACTCATCCCACGCATTCCGCAGGCCAACCCGGTACTTATACTGGGTCTGGTAGGGTTGCTGGCCATGCTGGCCGCCGTCGTGCTGGGGGTGCGAGCCAGCGTCAAAATTGGGCTGGGAAGCCTGGAACAAGAAAACCGTGCTTTCACCTGGTGGATCATCAATCGCCTGGCCTTTTTGATCGGGTCTACCAACCTGGCCAGTTTTACAGTCTACTTTTTGCAGGCCCGTATGGGATTGGCCAACGAAAAAGCCGTGGGGCCAGCAGCCACCCTGGTCATGTTCGTGGGCATCTTCATCCTGCTCTCGGCTTTCCCCAGTGGATGGCTGGCCGATCGCATCGGGCGTAAGCCCCTGGTGGCCGCCAGTGGCATAATTGCCGCCCTCGGCACACTGATCGTCATCCTGGCACCCGGACTGACTGTAATTTATGCCGGCGGCATCTTGATCGGGATCGGTACCGGTCTTTTCTACGCCTCGAACTGGGCCCTGGGGACCGACATCATCCCCCACGCCCAGGCCGGCCGTTTCTTTGGCATATCCAACCTGGCCGGCGCCGGCGCGGGTGCAATCGGAGCCTACATCGGCGGTCCGATTGCGGATTATCTGTCCTCAACCGCCCCTGACCTCCCCGGTTTCGGCTACATTCTACTTTTCGTACTCTATATGTTATTATTTTTATTCTCGACGTTGGCCCTTCGCGGGGTAAAGACGGAGGCGTACAAACCCGCCTGAGATGGCAAAGGTTACATCTCCGCAGGGTCTGACCTTTCGAGTTATAATAAAGGATAAGTTGTGTAATTACTCAGCCTGGGCGAATAGGCGAGAATTCCCCTTCCCTCGTTGAGTGGTTCCGATAAGTGAAACTTATGGATGGAGAAACCATGAGCAATCAAGCAGTATCCCAGGGCAGAACAACGATAGCGCCCGATGTGTTGGTTACTATTGCCCGCCTGACGGCTTTGAGTGTCCCGGGTGTTCGTTCTTTGGCCAAAATACCCGGGGGAGTCAACCGGTTCTTTAAACGGGGTATCAACGATGGGGTTCGCATCATTGTTGAAAATAACACGGTATATACTGATTTATACGTAATCCTCAGTAAAGACGTCAATGTTCGCGATGTGAGCCGTTCTTTACAGAATCTGGTTTCGCGGGCAATTTCCGAAATGGTAGGAATGGAAGTCGGCAAAGTTAATATCCATATCGAAGATATTGATTTTACGGCAGAGTAGCACAGCAACCTCATGAAATCGCGAACCAAGGCT
>JAAZNB010000378.1 GCA_012798515.1 Chloroflexota bacterium | reverse complement strand
GTGTTGGTCACCGTCGGCGTGGCGCTGGCGGCCGGCAGGGTAGCCGTGGCAGTTGGCGGCAGCTGCGTCGCCGTGGGGGATGGCGTCATGGTGGTCGTGGGGGTGATGGTGGGCGTCGGCGTAATCGTCGGCGTGGGCGTTGGCACCTGGATGTTGAGGTGGATTTTGCGCTCGGCATAGGTACCCCGCGTGCTGTCCAGGTGGAGGCGCAGCGTCACCGTCCCGGCCGGGATATCGTGCAGGTCCCATGAATAGATGCGCTCCGGTTGGCTGTAGGCCGCGGTAATGTGCTCGGTGAGCACCTGCCAGTCCACCGGGTCCTGCCCGAGGCCGTATTCCAGGCGGAATTCCTTGAAGTCATTGGGGGCATTGACCACGGCGTAGATGTCCAGCGGTGAGGCATGGATGGTCTGTCCCTCATCCAGTCCGGCAAACAGGACTGTCGGACGGGGATCATCGGCCTGGCACTCGCGCTCGGGCGCAAAGGTGATTGGCTCGTTAAAACCCATCGACTCGGCCCACCCACGCCCCTGGTCCGTCTCGCGGATCCAGCGCATGGCCCATTTGTCCGTCACGTTGAGCACAAACTTCTCTTCGGTAAAATCGGAACAGTAGGCCGAGGCCTTCAGCCCACTCCAGGTGTCGATACTCGCCCGCTGCCACAGGTCTTCAGAGGCCGGGGCGGGGAGCTGATCGTAGGCGAAGATCTCACTGCGCTGGGCCGGGCACCATTCGGAAGGTTCCGTGCCGGAAACCGAACAGATCACCTTATCCACGATCCCGGACGGACGCTGGAACCAGGAGGGGTTTCCGCCGGTGAGATCCTGGATGGCAAATTGCATGAACTCAGACCAGATAGGGGCCGCCCCGCTCAAGCCGGTGGTATTTTGCATGGGCGTGTAATCGGCGTTCCCCACCCATACCCCGACCGCCAGGTCGGGGGTGAAGCCCAGGGTCCAATTGTCGCGGAAGTCGTTGGTCGTACCGGTCTTGGCTGCCACCTGGAAAGGCAGGTTGAGCACCGAGCTGGCCCCGAACATGGGCGTACGCGCTTCGTTATCCGACAGGATGGAGCTGATCAGGTAAGCGTGCTCGGCCCGGATCACCTGGTCTCCCTGCGTGGCAGCGTGCTCGTACACCGTGTTGCCCTGGTAGTCCACGATCTTGGTGATGGCAAAAGGCTGCATGCGCTTGCCGCCATTGGCAATGATGGCATATGCCCCGGTCAGCTCTAACAGACTGACGTCACCGCCGCCCAGGGTCAAAGATAGGCCGTAGTCCTCCCGGGTCAGGGTGGTGATCCCCATACGCCGGGCAAAGGGGATCAGCCCATCTTCCTGGGGGGTGCTGGGGTCATCGTAGATGCCCACAAAATTGAGCGTCTTGACGGCCGGAATGTTGTAAGAATTGGCCAGGGCCACGCGCACCGTCACCGGGCCGTGATAGCGGCTGTCGTAATTGACCGGGATATAGGGCTCGCGTGGGTCGTTCGGGTCTCCCGAGGGAGGGAACTCGCTCTCCACGTCCCAGATCAGGGTCGAGGGCGTCCAACCTTTCTCAAAGGCGGCCAGGTAGGTGACCGGCTTGAAGGAAGAACCGGGCTGGCGTGGGCTGACTGCCATGTTAACCTGGCCGGAAATTGCCTCGCTATAATAATCTGCCGAGCCGACCATGGTGAGGATCTCGCCCGTCGAAGGACGAATGGTCACCAAAGCTCCATCGGTAGCGTTCTGGCCGGCCATGCTTTCCACCTGCCGGCGGACCACATCCTCTGCCTGGGTTTGCAGCTCTGGATTCAGGGTGGTGTACACGGTGAAGCCCGAGCGATAGATCGTCTGCGCGTCGTACATGGTCTCCAGCAGCGAGCGCACGTAATTAACCCAGTGTGGGAAGCGGATGGTCTCGTCCCGTTTCTGGAAATTGTAGTTCTCGATCTCCGAGAGCGCCTGAGTGGCCGCCAGGGCGTCCACACACACCCGCTCCTGGTCTTCGCCAACGTAGATACAGCCCTTTTCCTGGCTGGTCTGGTACATCAGCAGCAGCACCTGTTGGTGGCGACGCAGGGTAGCGTCCCGGTCAGTGAAAATGTCATACACCCCCGGGGCCTGGGGCAGCCCGGCCAGGAAAGACGCCTGGGCCATGTCCAGCTGGTCCGAGGTGGTGTTGAAATAGGTCTCGGCGGCCGCCTCGATGCCGTAAGCCAGGTTGCTGTAATAATTTTCATTTAAGTACAGTTCCAGGATCTCGTCCTTGGTATAGCGGCGGGTGATCTCGGCTGCCAGGACGATCTCGCGCGTCTTGCGCTCGACGGTGATCTCACTGCGCTCGGTGGGCGACAACAGCAGCCCCCGCGCCAGCTGCTGGGTGATGGTCGAGGCACCGGAAACCACCTGGTTGCCCGTATAGTTCTGCCACAAGGCCCGGCCGATCGCCACCAGGTCGAAACCGGGATGGCTGTAGAAATCTTTGTCTTCGGTCGCAATCGTGGCCGCAATCACGTAAGGCGAGATTTTCTCCAGCGGAACGTAGGTACGCCGCCCGGCGTTGGGGTCCAGGATCTCGTACAGTACGTTGCCTTCACGATCGAGGATACGCGTGGTCTCGAACTGAGAGGCCTGCTGGCGCAGATCATCGATATTGGGCAGGCTGGCGGCAATCGAGTAATATTTATATACGCCGTAGGATAGTACCAGGATGGATACCAGCACGACGATGAAGAGCAGGCCAATGACAACCCGCAGCAGGCAGCCCAGGGAACGCTGCCAGTCAGTTTTAGCCGGCGCGGCGCGGTGATAGCTGGCGGCCGGTTGGGTGGCGCGTCCGGCTCCGGCCGGCACGGCCCGGGTAGGCG
>JAAZNB010000377.1 GCA_012798515.1 Chloroflexota bacterium | reverse complement strand
GGTCAGGAAACTGGACAGCCCCAACGAACGGGCCGCCTCCAGCTGGCCGAGGGACACAGATTGGATCCCGGCCCGCACTACGTCGGCAATAAAAGCCGAGGTATAGATCGTCAGGCCGAACAACAGGCCGAGAAATTCCGGCGAGGATTGCACCCCGCCCACAAAACGCAGCCCTTGTAGCTCCGGGCGTTCCACCGCCAGCGGCGGGGCCGGCATGAGAGACCAGCCGATCCCGGCAATGGCGATGAAGGCTAATGCCCCCCACAGGAAGGTCAGTGGAGCCCGCCCGGTGTGGCGTGAGCGGTACTTGAGCCAGGCGCCCAGCGCCGCGGAGCACACCAGGGCCACGGCCAGCACCCACAGGTAGGACTGGAACCCGGCTGCAGGCATCAGGCGGGGCACCACGACGCCGCGGTTAGACAGATACACCGGCCCAGGTAAGACGATGGCCTCGCGCACCTGGGGAAACTGGATCACGACGCCGATGTAGAGAAAGATCAATAAGACCAACAGGGGAATATTGCGCAGGAATTCGATGTACACCTGGGCAATTTTGCGTACCAGATAGTTCGAGGACAGGCGAGCCACGCCAAAGATGACCCCCAGGATGGTAGAAAACAGGATGCCCAGGGCCGACACCAGCAAAGTATTGAGCGCCCCGACCAGGAAGGCCCGGGCAAACGTACTGGTCCGGCTGTAGGAGATCAAATGCTCGCCGATATCAAAACCGGCCGTGGACTGGAAGAAAGAAAAATTGAGCGCCAGACCCTGGCGATCCATATTGGCCTGCATGTTGTTGACCAGGTAATAGATCCCGCCGGCGATAAAGATGACAAAGAGGACCTGCCCCAGGACGCGCTGAAAACGTTCGTCCCGGAAGAGGTCCATCATGGTGGAGGAGCGTGTGACAGGGTCGCGGTTTTTCATGATGAATAATAGTCGACGGCCAGGGCAGGTGAAAGCTACCTGCCCTGGCTATCATGACCTCCAATGTGAGATGGTTTACCGGAATGGCGGGGAGTAGAGCAAGCCGCCGTCGGTGTACAGGCTGTTCAAACCACGGGGAATGTAAGTATCTGTGCCTTCACCCAGGTTGCGCTCGTAGATTTCGGCGTAATTACCCACCTGGGAGATGATGTTATAGGCGAAATCGTTGCTCAAACCCAGCTTGAGGCCCAGGTCACCTTCCAGGCCCAACATACGGCGTACTTCGGGGTTCTGGCTGGAAGCCAACTCATCCGCTACGTTTTCAGAGGAAAGGCCATATTCTTCACCGGCGAAGGTGGCAAAGACAGCCCATTTGACGATGTCGAACCACTGGTCATCTCCATGACGCACGACCGGCGCCAGGGGTTCCTTCGACAGGGTGATATCGAGAATGACGTGGTTGTCGGGATCCGGGAGGACGCCCTTGGCCACCGAAGAAAGCTGGGATTTATCCGACGTCACTGCGTCACAGCGGCCTTCGGCGTAGGCGCCATACGTGGCATTGATGTCGTCAAACACGGTAGGGGTATACTCAACGCCTTCAGTAGCCATCACGTCGGCCAGGTTGAGCTCGGTGGTGGTCCCTTTTTGCACACAAATCGTCCCACCTGCCAGGTCTTGCAGCGAAGTGATACCGCTGTCGACCGGGACCATGATGCCCTGTCCATCATAGAAGGTGGTCGGTGCAAAGTTGAAGCCCAGCTCGGTATCCCGGGCCAGGGACCAGGTCGTGTTGCGCACCAGCACGTCGATCTCGCCGGTCTGCAAGACGGTAAAGCGCTCCTGGGTGGTGGTCGGGCGATACTCGACCTTTTCCGGATCGCCAAAGACGGCCGCGGCGATCACCCGGCAGAAGTCCACATCGAAACCGGAATAACTGCCATCCGAATCCAGGTAAGAGAAGCCGGGCAGCTGCCCGTTGACCCCACAGATCAGGGTTCCGCGGGCCTGGACCGCGGCTAAGGTTTCCCCATACCCGGCCGGGGCCGGCAGCGTGGGCGGTTCGGTCGCCTGGGTATTGGCGGATGCGACCTCGGTGGATGCCATGGTCGGTTCCGGCGCGCTGCTGGTAGGAGATGATACGACTGGCTCAGTTGCTTCTGTTTGCGGGCTGGATGCCGGCGGTGCAGTTGTAGCCCCGCACGCACTGACGAACAAAGCCATCACGAGCGACACAATCAGTACACGAACACCTATCTTCTTCATGTTTTCCTCTTGCTTTCGTCTCAATTTGATTCTTTGTATCAGTTTTCAAGATTATATATAAACAATGGAAGAGACGCAAGCGAGACGCGGGGCTATATACGGGCCATTAGCGGGTAACAAGCGGGTCATATACGGGTTAACGCATTGGCGGGGCGGCAATGCCGCCCCGCCAATGCATCAACCATGCAGGCGTATGAAGAAATGACGCGGGTTACGGTTTAATCCGGGCGATCAGCGGCAGGGTAGCTTCCTGACGCCCGTCCACCGCCAGGTTGATGGCGTAAACGCCGGCCGCAGGCAGGTTCAAATCGCGAATGTTCAAGATCAGGTTGGCGCACACGGAAGACTCGCTGGGCGGGATGGCGATGTTGATGGTGGCATCCAGGGGAGAGATCAACAGCTTGCCGTCTTCGTCGACAAAGTGCAGCAAGAAGCGATGGTTTCCCTGTTCGATCCGGCGGAAACGGATGCGCACGGCTACCGCACAGTGGGGATAGACCGTGGGATAGGCGCCTACCTGAAGCGAGTCGAAAGCGCCTAAAACGTTTAATTTGCCGCCAGAATCGGTCGCTGCGTCACACAATGCAAAGACTTCCACGTTCACCGGGTGCCATCCTTTCCCAGCGGTTTCAACCGCTTTATCGATCCATTACTATGAACAGCCCTACCCCTGCCCGAAAGCCTGCAGGATACGGGCGATGTGTTTGGCTCCTTTGAGATACAGGTCCAGGAGCATATTTGCATTGGGAGCTTGCGCCTGGGAGCCCGGGTGAGACACCCCGGCGGTCACAATCGGCAGGTCGAGGTACTGCTTGAAAACGTAATTGGGCCCCGAGCCGCCCGTGAGGGGCACGATCTGCATCTGCTGATCGTAGACGCCGGCCGAAGCGTCCACGACCAGCTGCACGAAGGGGTCATCCGGATCGGTCAGAGCCGGTGCATCCCCGCCCAGATTGGTGATCTGCACGTCCGTGAAGCCTTGCGCGTCGAGGTGGGCCCGCAGCAGCTCCAGCACGCGTTCGGGAGACTGGTTGGGCACCAGGCGAAAATCCACCTTGGCGCTGGCCCGCGCCGGCAGGACCGTCTTGGACCCGGGGCCCTGGTATCCGGAAGTCAAGCCGCAGATGGTGCAGGTCGGCCGGTAGACCTCGGCCAGGCGTAGCTCCAGCCCGCCCTGGATCCCCCCCAGGAAATGATCCACGCCGTAACGGTGGCGGTATTCCTGGCTGGCGTCGGGGAGCTCGGACATCAGCTCGATCTCACGCGGGGTGGGCTGGCGCACGTCGTCGTAAAAGCCCGGGATCAGGATGTTCTCGTCCGCATCCTTCAGGCTGTTCAAAGCCCACACCAGCCGCCAGGCTGCGTTGGGAAAGATCGAGCCACCCAGCCCGGAATGCACGTCCTGGTTGGCCGTTTCCACGCTCAATTCTACGTAGCAAATGCCGCGCAGCCCCAGGTACTGCATGGGAACTCCGCGAAAATCCACCCCACCGAATTCCCACACGCAGGCGTCGGCTCGCAGCCGTTCCTGGTTGGCGCGCACGAAATCGCTGAGGTGGACGCTGCTGGTCTCCTCTTCTCCCTCGATGACGAACTTGACCGTACAGGGCAGCTCGCCATAAACCGCCTGCAAGGCGTCGATGGCAAACAGACGGCTGGTGATGTGTCCCTTGTCGTCACTCACACCCCGCCCGTAGAGAACACCATCTTTGACCACAGGCACAAAAGGCGGGTTATCCCATAATTCCAGTGGTTCGGCCGGCTGTACGTCGTAGTGGTTGTAGAACAACAGCGTCCCGGGGCCACGGCCGGCTTTCTCGGCATAAACCACCGGCGCTCCGCCGGTGGGAACAATTTCGACACGAAAACCCCGCTGGGCCAGCATCTCCCCGACCAGCCCGGCGCATTCCTCCAGCCCCCAGTTCTGGGCCGACACGCTGGGTTGAGCCACCAACCGGGATAGCTCATTAATACTTTCCTGTAAATGGTCTTGCAGATATTGGTCAACTGCCTGGAAGTCTGTCATGGGATACCCCTCTCTCCTTATATCGATAAAATCTAGGTATCTATCCGAATATTCTCTTGTCGTGTATTTTGTCGAGCGAAGCTCGATAAAATACACGACAAAGAAAATCTGTTTCGGATAGGTCTTAAGTCTTATCCACGCGGGAACACGAAATTAAGGATGGTAGACCCGCCATAGGCAAATACCAGCATTTTAATCACCTTCCCCAGCCAGCACCAGAACAAGAAGCGATACAAGGGCAGCTTGAGCGCCCCGGCCGTGATCCCGGCCACGTCGAAAGCCGGGTTGGGCACGAAGGACAGCACCAGGATGGTGATGTCACCATACCGGCGCATCCAATCCTCCAGCTGCGCATGCCATTTGACCCGCTGCACCACCCCCTGGCCGCTAAACCCGGCCAGGTAGCCGGACAGTTCCCCCAGGGCGGCCCCGCTGCCTGCTGCCACGGCCACCCAGAAGGGGTCAAAGACCGCTCCCATGGCCGACGTGATCAGCACCCCTGGCAGGGGCAGGATCACGGTGGCATTGGCCAGGATCGAAAGCAAGAAAATACCCGGGTAGCCGAAGAATTCCAGGTGCTGCAGCCGGTCACGCAGCAGGAACAGCGAGACCGTGACGGCAATGACGAACACAAGAGCCAGCACGCGCAGGATCAGTGTGCGCTGCTCCGGGCGCATCTCAGCCGGCCTTTCCCGTTTGCAGCAACGATTCGATGCGCGCAATCACCATGTCCATGGCCACCGTGTTCAATCCGCCTTCCGGGATGATCACGTCCGCATAGCGCTTGGAAGGCTCGACAAACTCCAGGTGCATGGGCCGCACCGTGTTCAAATACTGTTGGATGACCGAAAGGGTCGTGCGCCCCCGTTCGGAGATGTCCCGTTCCAGGCGGCGGATGAAGCGGATGTCGGGGTCGGTGTCCACGAAAATCTTCACGTCGAACAGTTCTCTCAGAGCCGGTTCGGCCAGGATGAGGATGCCCTCTACCAGGATCACCCGCTGTGGTTTGACGCGAATGGTCTGGTCGGTGCGGGTGTCGTGGGCGAAATCGTAGATGGGCATATCGATAGGCTGCCAGTCTTTCAACCGGCGGATATGCTCGGCTAACAGTTCCGTTTCCAGTGAATTGGGATGGTCGAAGTTGATTTGAGCCCGTTGGGCCCCGGGGAGTTGGGCCAGGTCTCGATAATATGCATCGTGAGGGAGATATGCAATGCGGTGTGCACCGACTCTTTTCAGGATGACGTTGGCGACCGTGGTTTTCCCCGATCCCGATCCACCGGCGATGGCGATAACGAGGGGAGAATCAATTTGATTCGGCGGCATGCGGACATTATACTCTATTTCCGCCCGGGGCCCTTTTGGCCAGTCTGGCAGGGGGCATCCGATCCTGTCGCACGAAAGAATCGACATTCCGGACAAGGCATGATTTAATGAGAAAAAATGGGAGTAGGGTTAAAATAACAGAGCCACCGATGGGGATCGAACCCATGACCTGACGATTACGAATCGTCTGCTCTACCAGCTGAGCTACGGTGGCGCGGCGAATATTATACCAAAGCATGCTCAGAAACGACAAGAGGGAAGATCCTTTTTCGGACAAGAGTTTTCCAAGTAGGTTTGGGGCGGCTTTGCCGCCCCCAATCTACCTGAAATTACTTCTTTATCCATAGCTTTTATCGCGCCGGAGGAATACAACCGTGAAAGTCGCCATGATTTCCTACCATACCTGCCCGTTGGCCACCCTGGGCGGCAAAGATACCGGGGGGATGAACGTATACGTGCGCGAGCTGACCCGCCACCTGGGAAAGATCGACATCCACGTGGACGTGTACACCCGCTCTCAGGATGAGCACGTGCCGCACGTACTGCACGACCTGGGCTACGGCAACCGTGTCGTGCACGTCCCTGCCGGGCCGGAGTTCCCGCTGCCCAAGCAAGAACTGGCCTCCTACCTGCCCGAATTTGTGGACGGGATCTGCCGCTTCGCCGGCGAGAAGGGCATCCACTACGACCTGATCCACAGCCATTACTGGATGTCCGGCATCGCCGCCCTTTCCTTGAGAGAGACCTGGAAGGCGCCCTTCGTGCACATGTTTCACACCCTGGGGCTGATGAAAAACCGCGTAGCCCGGTCCCCTTCCGAGGTAGAGGGCCCGTATCGCGCCGATGGCGAGCGCCAGGTGCTGCGCGCCGCCAACAAGATCATCGTGGCTACGCCCGCCGAGCAATCTCAGCTGGAGTTCCTCTACCAGGCCGATTCGCGCAAGCTGGTGACCATCCCCCCGGGGGTGGACACCACCCATTTCTACCCGATCCCCAAAGATGAGGCCAAGGCGGTCATCGGCGTTCCCACCCAGGACCGCATGATCCTGTACGTGGGGCGCATCGAGCCGCTCAAGGGCGTGGATATCCTCATCCGCGCCCTGGCGCAGATCAAGGCCAACGGCGTGCTGGACCAGTACCCGCACTACCTGGCCATCATCGGGGGGGATCCCGATGTGAGTGAATTGGAGATGAACGCCGAGATGGCGCGGCTGAAAAAGTTATGCGCCGAGCTGGGCATCGGCGACCTGGTGGTCTTCCTGGGCAAACGCAGCCAGGACATGCTGGCTTATTACTATTCGGCAGCCGAAGTCCTGGTGATGCCCTCGCACTACGAGTCCTTCGGCATGGTCGCCCTGGAAGCCATGGCCTGCGGGACGCCGGTGGTAGCCTCGCAGGTCGGCGGGTTGGCCTTTCTGGTCCAGGACGGCAAGACGGGTTTCTTCGTACCAGACGACGATCCCGAGGCCCTGGCCGACCGCCTGACGCGCCTCATCGAGCAACCCGAGTTGTTGAACAGCCTGGGCCAGCAGGCCAACCGGTACGCCCATGCCTACGGCTGGGACCAGATCGCCGCCCGAGTGGCCGGTGTGTACCGTGAAGTACTTTCCGGGGTAGAAATGCCCAATCCGGTCATGCGGAAGACTGTGGTTTGATCCCCCGCCCGCGCTGTACCACCTTCTTGCCGTAGCGCTCACGCAGCTCGTCGATGGCTTGTAACAACTTACGTTCTTTGTCCACCGGGGTATCCCACAGGCTGAGCTGGTGCACGCGGCTGCCCAGGTTGCTGGCCCCCACCCCCAACAGGCGTACCGCCCTGCCCGGCTGCCACAGTTGGTAGAACAGGTGGAAAGCGCAATCCGCCAGGACACCGTCCTGATCGGTCGGGGTAGGCAGGGTCATCTGGCGGGTGAAGGTGCTGAAATCGGACCAGCGCAGTTTGATACGCACCGTGCCCGCCACCAGCTGCTGCTGGCGCAGGCGATAGCCCACCTGCTCAGACAGCTCTTGCAACACCTCCAGCAGCTGCTTTTCGTCGCGCCGGTCACGTTCGAAGGTGGTCTCCTGGCTGATGGACTTGAGCACGTGGTCGCTCTCTACCGGGCGCTCATCCAGGCCCTGGGCGTGGCGCCACAAATCGCCCCCCGGCCGGCCAAACTGGCGCACCAGGGTATCCTGGCCCAGGGCGACGATGTCACCGATGGTTTGCGCCCCCAGCCCGGCCAGGCGCTCGGCCGTCTTGGGGCCTACACCCCACAGCATCCTGGCCGCCAGGGGCGCCAGGAATTCGGCTTCCGTCCCCGGGGCCACGTAGGTAATGGCCCGGGGATAACTGGCCTGGCGGTGGTTGGCCTTGCCCACGTCGGTGGCGATCTTGGCCACCAGCTTATTGCTGGCCAGCCCCAGCGAACAGGGCAGTTGTAAGTCACTGGCGATGCGCCCCTGCAGCGCCCGGGCAATGTCGGTGTGGCTCTCCGGCAGGTCACTGACGTCCAGGAAGGCCTCATCGATGGAAATCTGCTCGATGCGGGGCGTCAGGTCCTGCAAGATCTCCATCACCCGCTCGGAAGCGTGCTGGTAAGCGCTGTACTGTGAAGACACGATGATCAGCCCCGGGCAAACCCGCACGGCCTGCGCCATGGGCATGGCTGAATGCACGCCGGACTGGCGCGCGGCATACGAACAGGAAGCCACCACGCCGCGCTCGTTGGGCTGTCCGCCCACGGCAAAGGGCTTCCCGGCCAGGTCCGGCTGGCGCAATTCCTCCACAGCGCAGAAGAACGCATCCAGATCCAGGTGAATGATCTTGCGTGGCGCCATAGGACCTACTGCGTCAACACCAGCTCGCCCCAGGTGGTGGGCTGCAGCAGGCTGCGTCCCTGGGCGCTGGAAGCCAGCGACTGCTGGATCGTGCTCCCCGCCAGGTCGTCGTCGGAAATCGAAAGCGCAAACCCGAAGTGCTTGCCGGCGTAAGGGCTGGCGTTGAACACGCTCCAGGGGATGGCCGACTCCACACGGTAGACGCCCTCAGAACGTACAGCAGCAATCTGCACCTGGGAACGCCCACCGGCGAGGTTGGCCGGGTACCACAGGTAGGCTTCCCGTGTCCCCGCCGGGTCGGGGTTGCCGGGGGAGATGCCCAGCTGGTAATCGTCCGGGCTCAATACGTTGTAATAGAAATCACCGTACAGGTCGGTATCCAGCAGGATCTCGATGCTGTCGCCTTGATACAGGTCCGGCCCACTGGCGTTCTGCACGTAGAAATCATCTTTCACTTTCACCGCCAGGTACAGGTATTGGGTGTTCCAGCCGATGCGGTAGGAGCCTTCCAGGTCGTCCGATCCGCTCCACTGCCCGCCCCCGTAGGTAATGAAGGTGGCCGGATAGGCCGCCGTACCCCACTCGTCCCACACCCCATCCAACACGGGAGCAGTATACAGGTATGGCGCCGAGATCAAAGCCCCCGAGCGGCGCGGCACGCCGGTCTGGGTAGGGATAGCCGTGGAGGTAGCGGTAGACGTGTACGTGGCGGTTGGCGTGGGCGCAGGCGTGGCGGTATCGGTGGGCGCCGGGGTGGCCGTGATAATGTACGGCGTGGGCGTCCCGGCCGCCAGATGGCCTTCCAGGGTAGCGTATACGGCGGTCATGGTCATCTCGAAGGGCAGGGTCGGTTGAGGGGCAGCCTGGCGCAAAAGGGGGAGATTGCACGCCAGCGCGCTGAGCGCCAGGGTCGAGAGAACCACCACAGCGCGGATCTTCAATGTCATCTTCATCTCCTTGGGCCAGTTATGGGATACCGCGGCACAGGACTAGCCCCATTATAGTAACTTTGACGTATAATTCAATCGGGCAGTCAGAACACTGCCCGAGGTTTTCACCATGACCGATGCAGCTGCAAAGGCAGGTTCTACAACCAGTATATACATTGAGCTCCGGGTCGTGCTGTTCAGTCTGCGCGATAACCGGTTGTTTGTGTTATTGACGCCCGCCGACGAACAGCTGTTCCCCGGGGCGTGGGAATTACCCGGTTGTCCCTTTTCGTCACGCGAATCCCTGGAAAAGAACGCCAGCCAGTGCATCGCCCCGTTTACCGGCCAGCACGAGGCCTACCTGGAACAACTATACAGCTACGGGGATTCTGGCCGCCACCCCTCCCTCGACCTGCTTTCCATCGTTTACTTTGCCTTGCTCTCCGCCGATGCCCTGTCCTCCGGCCGGCCGGCAGATGTGGACGTACGCTGGTTTCCCCTGGACCAGCTGCCGCCCCTGGCCATGAAGCACGGCGATTTTATCGAATACGCCCTGCGCCGCCTGCGCTATAAGCTCGAATACAGCGCCGTCGGCTTCGAGTTGCTGCCGGAATACTTCAGCCTGAGCGAATTACAACACACCTACGAAGTGGTCCTGGGGGAAAAGCTGGACAAGCGCAATTTCCGCCGTCGCATCTTGCAGGCCAACGTTATAGAGCCCACCCAGCAGTACCGCCTGGGAGAAGGCCGCCCGGCGCGTCTGTACCGTTACCGGCCGGACGCGGTCGCCGAGGTCAAAGCCCGGCGCCTGTTCCCCTAAGCAGCCGATAACTCAAACAGGCTGGCGCTCTCGATATGGTAAGTTTGCGGGAACATGTCGAAGGGCGTCACCGCCGCCAGGCGATAACCCTGCTTCAACAGGCGAGCGGCATCGCGCCCCAGCGTGGAGGGGTCACAGGAAACATACAGGATGCGCTGGGGCTGCATCCTGGCCAGGGCATCCAGCGCGTCGCGCGCCAGGCCGGCCCGCGGCGGGTCGACCACCACGAAATCCGGATGGAGGTCGAGCTGCCCCAAGATTTCCTCGGCCGCGCCCTGGTACAGCTCGACGTCGTCGAAGGCGTCCAGGTTGGCGGCGAAGTCCTCACAGGCCGCGGGTGAGGATTCGATGCCCACCAGGCGCCGGCCGCGCCCGGCCAGAAAGGCGCTGAACAAGCCCACCCCACAATACACATCCAACAGGGTCCCACTCCCCACCTCCCCGGCGGCTTCCAGGCAGTGACGCACCAGGTTTTCCGCCTGTCCCAGGTTCACCTGGAAAAACGCGCCGGCCGACAGGCGAAAATCCCGGCCCAGGACTTCCATGACCAGGGATTCATTGCCGGCCAGGACGTACGGTCCATCCGGGCCCAGGTGCACGACCGAGATGGGCATGTCCATCTCCATTTCAGGCGGCTGCGGGTCCTGGCT
>JAAZNB010000376.1 GCA_012798515.1 Chloroflexota bacterium | reverse complement strand
GCCTGGGCGTTGGCCTTGATGCAGCGCAGTACCCGCCGGGAGGCAGTGGAACAGGCGCTGCAGGCCGCACAGGATGCCCTGGAGCGCACCGGCGCCGGCGATGAACTGCGCCGCCTGGTGGCCGGGCACGTGGCCAGCATCCGCGGCATGCTCCTGCAGGCCCCGGTCCTGGCGGGTGAACGACCAGAGCGCCTGGTCGAGGTGTCTCAAAGGGCACAGGAGCTCCTCCCACCGGACGAGCACGGCATCCGCAGCGTCAATGCCCTCAACCTGGGCTATGCGTATATGGCCCTGGGAGATGCGGCTTCCGCCGGGCAGTTTTTTACCCAGACCCTGGAAGAAGGCCTGCAAGGGGGGAACCTGTATGCGGCGGTCTACGGGCCGATTGGACTGATCTGGATCGCCATGGCGCAGGGCCGCCTGAGGGAGGCTTTCCAGGTATGCGAGACGAATTTGCGCCGTTTCGAGGGCATCCTGGAGGGACAGCGTTTCCCTCCCATCGGGGCCTTGTACATTTTGAAAGGCAGCCTTCTCCTGGAACAAAACCACCTGGAGGAGGCCCGACAGGCGCTGGAGCGGGGCATCGACCTGGTGCGTTGGACGGGGGAATACGAAGCCCACATGAAAGGCTATACCGCACTGGCGCGCCTGTGTGCTGCGGGCGGAGATTGGCCGGGGGCAGCTGCCAACGCCCAAACCCTGGAAGACACCTGGCCCGAGGGCGCCCTGTACGCCCAGGCTTTGCGCCATCGCCTGTTGTTGCGTTGTGGCGCTTGCGATGAAGGCTTCGAACGCCCGGTCGACGCGGCCCGCGCCTGGCTGGAATCCCTGGAGCTGGATTTCGAGTCCCAGCCGGCCGGTAGCGGGATGGACCCGATGAGTGAGATCACTTTCCAGACGTTCCTGGGGATCACGCACGTTCTGGCCGGCCTGGGAGAGGCGGAGCGGCTGGCCGGACGGTTCCGAGCCGCGCAGGCTTATCTGGCGCGCCAGCAGGAGTTTGCCAGACGCCACGGGTTGTTCCATTGGCTGGTGGAATGTGGTGTGGCCCGGGCGCGGCTCTACCAGGCGACCGGGGAGGCAGACGCCGCGCGGGAGATGCTGCTCGGCGCCCTGGCGGCTGCCGCGGGACGAGGATACGTGCGTATCTTTGTGGATGAAGGGAACGCCTTGGGCTCTTTGCTGGAGCAAATACGCCCCCGGCTGGAGGATCCCGACCTGTACGCCGTGGCAGAACGCATCCTGGATGCCCTGGGGCAGGAGAGGGATGCGGCGCAACCGGAGGGCGCAGCAGGCCAGGACGGCTTGAGCGAGCGGGAGATCGAGGTGCTGCGTTTCCTGGCGGACGGCCTGACGTACGGTGATATTGCCGGGCGGCTGTTCATCAGCGTTAACACGGTGCGCTATCACATCAAGAGCCTGTACCGCAAGCTGGGCGCCAGCACACGGGCCGGGGCGATCGCCGGCGGGCGCCGGGCGGGGTGGATCTAGCCCGGCTTTATCGCTTCGTGACCTGTGCCACCCGGTATTGGACTATCTTGCGGATCAGGTCATACGGGATCGGCTGGTCCAGGGGGAACTGGACAGCGCCTTTGGAGCATTTGTACCCCGATAATTCTTCCCGGAAGGCCTGCATCCCATCCCCGGTGGGGTAAAAACCGATGTGGTGCTTGTACGCACCGAACCATACCAGGCTCCCGTTTTGGTGGAAAGCGGGCATCTGGTAGCTGATCTTTTCCTGCGCCTGTGGGGCCGCTGCGTGGATCACGGCCCGGATCTGGGAGAGGATGGGCTGCACCTCTGGAGGGGACTGGGCGATGTACTCGTCGATGGTGGTGGGACGCGCCGGATTGGTTTGCATGCTAAACCCTTTCCTATAAATAAGATACCCTGTGTCCATAAATTATAGAGGATTGGCGGGCAGAACGCTATGCCGGGTTTACCCCGGTCGCGCCCGCCAGAAGCCCGGCCAGATCGATGGGGCAGGTTGGCCATCCATGGTGTTTCGCGGGGTTCTATTCCGTCGTTGTGACGGCGGATCTATGGGGAACTACATGGGGGACTACATGGTTGATGTGGGGACAGGCAGCTGGACGAGACGTACACTTCCTCTTAATTGAAGTGAGGAGGGAGTTTTGGGTATGCAAACCATTGCAAGCAGATTGATCCTGGCCGCCATGGCCATCCTGGCTGTGTTGAGCGCCTGTAGCGCCCCACCGGCGAAGGCTGTAAACGTCCCGCAGGGGGCCAGCGCCGGCGAACTGACCCCGCTGGAGCCGTGCGAGTATCGCCCGGACGGCGATCATCGATTCGAAGCCCAGTGTGCTACGTTGAGCGTGGCGGAAAACCCTGCCGACCCCGGCACGCGGCTGATTGCCCTGCCGGTGGTGCGCATTCCGGCCAGCGGCCCGCAGCCGGCGGAACCAGTCTTCTTTTTACAGGGTGGCCCAGGCAGTCCCAACCTGACCTGGTCGCCCCCGGATTGGCTGCTGGCGGAACACGACGTGGTCCTGGTCGGTTACCGTGGCGCCGAGGGCTCGGTGGTGCTGGATTGCCCGCCGGTCAACCGGCTGTTGGTGGCATATACCGGCCGGGGGATCTTCAGCGACGCCGCACGGGCGGACCTGGACAAGGCTGTGGAGCAGTGCGCCCGCGACTGGCAGGCGGCGGGCGTGGACCTGGACGGGTATACGGCCCCGGCCGTCATCGAAGACCTGGAAGCGGCCCGCCTGGCCCTGGGATACCCGCGCATACACCTGTACAGCGTGAGTTACGGCACCCGCCTGGCTCAGCTGTACACCTACATGCATCCCGGCAGCTTGAGCCGGGTGGTAATGATCGGGATGAACCCGCCGGGGCATTTCATCTACGACCGGGAGGATTTCGATGCCATGCTGGTGCGTATGTCCGGCCTGTGTGCCCAGGACCCGGCCTGTGCGGGGCGCAGCTCGAACCTGGCGCAGACCATCTACACGGTCAATCGGCATATGCCCGATCACTGGCTGTTCTTCCCCATCGACCCCGGGACCATACGCATGGCGACACAAATGATGTTCTTCTCCAACCCCACCATGCCTCTGGCGATCGACGCTTACCTGGCAGCCGGGCAGGGCGACGCTTCCGGGATGGCTATGTTGAACCTGATGTCGAAATTTGTCTTTCCACCCTTTATCATCGGAGACCTGTTGAACAAGGGCGGCACGCTCGACCTGGCATACTACCAGGGCCTGGAGAGCGTCAACCTGGGAGATTCGGTCATGGGCTCTCCCCTGTCCGAGATGATCTGGCCCATGGCGACCGCCTGGCCCATCACCCTGGCCGATGAAAGCCTGCGCCACCTCAACCCGAGTGAGGTGGAAATGCTCATCGTCAATGGCACGTTGGATTTTTCTACCCCGCTGGCGGCTCTGGACGAAGTAAAGCCGTATTACTCGCATGCCCAGATGGTGCGGCTGCCGGAGTTCAGCCACGTTGGCGACGTGGAGACCTTGCAGCCGCAGGCCTTCCAACGCCTGATCAGCAGTTACTATCACGACGGTGTGGCCGATGACTCGTTGTATGTTTACCAGCCGTTACAGTTTGTTCCCGAGATGAGCCTGGGGAAGATGGCCCGCCTGTTGTTGGTCGCCGCGGTGCTGGTCCTGGCTCTGCTGGCCGGGGGCCTGGCGCTGCTCGTGCGCCGGGTGCGGCGGGCTCGTTCGACGAATTGATGGTGGATAGCACTTTAAGTTTAGGAGGAAAATCGAATGAACAAACGAATTGCCTGGGGGATTATGACCTGCCTGTCACTGGGGGTGGTGCTGGTCGTCAGCCGCTATTTCAGCCTCAACCCGGCGGTGTTCTTCCCGCAGCAGCGAGAGGTGTATCTGGCTCACGAGGCCGGGATCCTGATTCACATTGTGGGCGGTGTGCTGGCCCTGGGACTGGGGCCCTTCCAGTTCCTGTCGGGGCTGCGGGCGCGCCGGCCGGGTGTGCATCGCTGGATGGGACGCCTCTATCTACTCGGCATCTTGTTAGGTGGGAGCGCCGGCCTGTACATGTCCTACTTCGCTTATGCGGGATTGGCGGCCAGCCTGGGCTTTGCTGCGCTGTCCGTGGCCTGGTTGTTCACCGGTGGAATGGCTTATCGCACTATCCGAGCCGGGAACAGCGCGGCGCACCGCCGTTGGATGGTGCGTAATTTTGCCCTCACTTTTGCGGCTGTGACCCTGCGCCTGGAAATGGCGCCCTGGATGGCGCTGTGGGGCCCGACTCAGAGCTACGAAGTTGTGGCCTGGTCATGTTGGGTGCCGAATTTGATCATCGCCGAAGGCATTCTGCGGGGTTGGTTCCGGCCGGCCGGCCGGGCGCGGCGCTCAACGGTTCGCCCGGCAGATCAAGGCCTGTGACCCATGCCGGCCTGGCTCCATCCTGCTGAAAAACGAGCTTCGAACAGGTCGGAAAGGAGGATGCTATGATCCAACCCGGTGGATTGGAAGACCGGCATCACTACCGCATCGTACTGTTGGGGCAGGTGGATTCTTCCTGGCTGGCCTGGTTTGGGGCGGTGCGCGTCCGTATCCAGGACTGCCCCGGCGGGCAATGCTTATCCATCCTGGAAGACATCGTGGCGGATCAAGCCGGCCTGGTCGGCCTGATCCGCCACCTTCATAACCTGGGTGTGGTGCTGGTCTCGCTGCAGCGGGTCGATATGGAGGATAAAACCTGAGCTTACATCTGTACCAGGCCGAGCAGATTGCCTTCGCTATCTTTGAACCAGGCCGATTTGCTCGTCCCAATATTGGCAATGGAGTTGACCGTCTTCAGGTTGGGGTAATCGTATTCCTCAAAGACCACCCCTCTGGCTTTGAGCTCTGCCACTTCGTTTTGAATGTCATTGGTGTACCAGCCTGCCTGGGTAAAAGAACCGGTGGAAACGCCAGAAGATGGGTATAGTAAAAACCAGGAATCTTTACCCTGGTAAATTAACCCCGCGGCCGATTCGGATGCGGGTTGCAATCCCAGTTTTTCAGCGTAGAATTGTTTTGCCCGGTTAAGATCCTGGGCGGGAATCGTAGAGCGGAATTCACAATTCGATAACATCACAATCCTCCTGAACAAGAAGAACGGCCTGTGAACGACGAATCTATTATAGATAAATCCGATCCGTAATAATAGAGATGAATTTTGCTCGAAAACGATTCACGAAGTTGGGTTTTGGGCGACTTTTTGCCGTTATAATAACTGCGTGCGCTTAAAGACAACCCTTTCCCACACGATACTTTTGATTACACTGCTGGCCGGCCTGTTTTTCCCGGCGGCCGCCGCACAGGCTGCGCCGGCCGCGCAGACCAATACGGTCACGGCCTATGACCTGATCGTGGCAATGAACACGCTGCGTATGGCCAACGGCCTGCCGGCGTTGGTAGAAGATGCCACCATCGATGCCGTGGCACAGTCCACGGCCCAGATCATGGCCGCTAACGAGATGTCCTGGCATATCGGCGACGTTTCAGGACGCCTGGCCTCTGCCGGATACGGCGGCGGGGACAAGGTGTGGGGGACGGAGAATTTCGCCGTGGGCAATATGGGCATCGACGAGATCATGGTGGTCTGGTCGGACGCATCCCACATGATCCCGGCGGTCAACGCGGCATACTGCAACATCGGCGCCGGCACGGCCGTCTCGCCGAGCGGGCTGACTTACTACGTGCTGCAGGCGGCGTACGTGTCCAGCAAAGCCTGTGGTGAGTACACCACGGTGGGCGGCACCACCACGACCCAGTCGGGCAGCACCACCAACAGCAGTGGCACAGCGGGCGGCGTCTCGCAGATTGTTGTCCCGGTAGAAATTGCTACCCCGGATGCAGAAGGCCGGGTGTATCACGAAGTTAAAGCCGGGCAGTCCTTCTGGTCGATTGCGGTGGCTTACCAGATCACGATCAAGGATTTGCAGCAGTGGAACAACCTCACCGGGGAGACCAGTTTGCAGATCGGCCAACGCCTGTTCATCCCGGGAGAAAACACTGAGGGTTACGCCACGCCGACCCCGGTGGGTATGATCCAATTGGCCACACCCGACCCGGACGGCAAGATCGTTCACACCGTACAGTCCTACCAGACGTTGACTACCATTGCGCAAGCCTATGGGGTGGAGATCGACACGATCTTGAACTTGAATGGCCTCCAGATCGATTGGCCGCTGCAGATCGGCCAGCAGTTGATCGTGCAGCCCAGCCGGGTCACCCCCAGTCCCACCCCGCGGCCGTTGACCCCGCTGGAGATGCTCACTCCGGAGAACGACGGCCAGTATTACCACACCGTGCAGAGCGGTGAGACGCTGTCGTGGATTGCCAACCTGTACGAGGTGGCGGTGGAAGATTTGATAGCCTGGAACGGGTTGAATCTGGCTTCTATCATCCAGCCCAACCAGAAGCTGGTCTTGCAGGTCACGCCCCCGGCGACCATCACGCCTACACCGGGACCACCCACCGAAACGCCTATCCCGACAGCTACCTTTACGCCCACCACGATTCCCACGGCCACCCTGGCGCCCAGCCCCACGGCAGCAACGGGAGGGTTATTCTCGGGCAGCGGGCGCTCGTCGCTGTGGATTGTACCGTTTGGCCTGGCGGCGGGCGGTATCCTGTTGGGCGCATTCCTGTACCGTCAACGAGCCTTACAGCCGCCTGGTTGGCTCAAGAAATTCAGGAAGAAATAGGACCGGCTTAACACAAGAACGAAAGGCCCTACTTCACCAACTCAACCTGACCGGCAGGTCGTGGAAAGCACCGTATCGCAGTGCGGCGTTTTCTACGGCCTGTTTTTGTGCACCGGTGAGTGGCTCGAAGGGAGCCAGGGTGATAGACACGGCTTCCTTATGCAGCTGGCGTTTCCACAGCCCGCGCACCTGCCCATCCAGGACCAGGATAGGGCTCAGGCCGTTGCCCAGGTTGATTTTCATGCTGTAGCGCGGTTCCAGCGAAGCACTGCGCTCGGTGTAGCTGAGCAAAAATTCGTCGAAGGCCGGCAGCAGGTGAGCGGTGGGTGCTGGGAAGGCTGTGGTTCCCCCAACTTCCGACGACAGGTAGTAGGTCTGACCCGAGTGGGCCCATGTGGTGAGCCGTGATGCCACGGAGGCCAGGGCTTCCCGGGCGACGGCGGCCGGGAGGCCAGACCACCAGGCAAAATCCGGCAGCGTGGCCGGGCCGTGGGTGGTAAAGTAACGCCTGGCCAGCCGGGCGGCGGCCTCCTCGGGGGGAAAAGTGGCCTGGCTTGCCGAGGGCACCTTATCCAGGGCCAGAAAAGTAGAAACCCCGCGCCGGGTGACGTCCTGGCAGATCAGCCCTTCCAGGGAGGCGCGCTGCAGCATGAATACACCGCGCTGGCCGGCAGTCGAGATGCCATGGCGTTCGAGGTGCTCCAGCAGCGCCGGGCGGGGCAGCGACTCCACACCTTGCAAGGCCGTGTAGAGGATCTGGCTGGCGCGATTGAGGGTGGCCTCGTCCAGCTCCAGCTGGCCGTAACGGCGGGCATTAACGGTGATCTGGCGAGGACGAACCAGGGCCAGCAGCCAGCGGATGTCCTCCGGCGAAACCAGGTGCAATGTGCCGCGCAAGGCCCAGGTGCGCAGGATGGTGTGATCCTGGAGGGCCTGTGTGACGCTTGCCTGGGTGGTATTCTCCAGGCGCACGCCCACGGCCCACAGCGCCCCCAGGTAATCCTGGGCCTGCATGCCGACCAGCCGGTGGACCAGCTCGCCAGGCGAGCCGGCCAGGGGTGTGGACAGGGATTGATCACACAGGCGCAGCCGCCGGAGCGTTTCCGGCGACTCATCTGGTGAACTGCGCGTAGACATTATTGGGTTTAGCCTGGTGTGGTCGGGTTAACCATCTTTGGGCAGAGTACCGTAAACCGAATCCCAGAAGGTGGTGCTGACGCCGAAGCGCTGGTTGGGGGTCTTGTAATGGTGCAGCATGTGGTGGCGCTTGAGATATTTGAACACCCCGTGGCGCATGGGGAAGTGATGGGTGGCGTAATGCATCAGGTCATAGATCAGGTAGCCCAGGGAGAAACCGGAGAGCACCGGGCCGACCCAGGCCGGCTGGCCGATGAGCCCGGCGATGATCCAGTTGAACAAGGCGAAGAAAAAGATACCCATGGGGATGCTGACCGCCGGGGGCATAACCAGGCGGGTCTTCATACGCGGCTGGGCATGGTGCACGCCGTGGAAGAGGAAGACAATGCGCTGCTGCCAGGCCGCACGGGGGCAGAAGTGGAACATGAACCGGTGGATGTTATATTCCACGAAGGTCCAGATGGCCATGCCGCTGATGAAGCCCACCGGCAGGTAAAGCAGCCCGCCCTGGGCCGGGTGCAGGCTGTATCCCCAGTAAAATGACCCGATGATAATCGGCGTCCATAAGATGATGATGGTAATGGGATGCACGTGGGTGAAAAATTCCAGAAAACCGGATTTAAACAGGCGAATGGGGATGTCACTGTGATTGATTTCGAGCGGTTCTTCCATTAGTAAACCTCGATCTGGTGTCAGGAATAAAAGCACAAGGGAGAGATAAAATATCCGAATTGTTTATTATTTTATGTTCTTCCCTGTGGGAATACAAGCTCGTAAAAATCCCCTCTTTCCGGCCGGGCCGGGCATTTTTAGTCACACGGGGGGATCTGATCCAGGAGGATATATTCCCTGCGCGAGGCAGGGGACACGCTTTTCAGGGGACGCCCCAGCAGCGTTTCCAGCAGGGCCGCGTCCAGGCCGTCCAACACATCCTGGCCGGGCAGGGCGCCATCGAAGGGGGAGAACTCGACGATCAGGTGCGGCCCGTCCTGGCGGGCTTCCCAGTGCAGGCGATAGCGCAGCTGCTGCATAACCACTACGGCCCGGTTGAGGCGGCCGGGCAGGCCGGTTTGCAGCGCCAGGGGTGGGAGCATCTGGCGGGCCAGGGCCAGTAGTTGAGCGTGGTGCCGCGCCGGGTCGCCGATGGGGAAGGCCAGCCGCAGTAAGGCGCACGCCAGGGTTTGTAGGGCGTCTACGTCGGTCCGGGTGGACAGGCGATAAATTAACTGCGGGCGGCCTCGCCTGGAAGCCTGGGCAGCAGGACGCGCCTCGACCTGGCCTTGCTGCAGCAGGGCTTTCAGGTGATAGCCCACGTTGGCCTTGGTCATGTGCAGGGCCAGGCTGATCTCCTGGGCCGTGGCGCGGGGATGATCGCCCAGGTAATCCAGGATGCGTTGGGGGGTGTCGGCGGACATGTTTCCAGTATACCAGGAAATTAAACAAAAGAATATTTGTTTTAATCGGGTTTGACAGCCTGAGGAGTGTGCTATAATTGGAGGAACCCGGTATTTATGGGTGTACTTCGTCCAGTAGAAAGGCGAGGAACGGATGAATCCAAATCCAGATGGATTGCAATCCCCTGGCTACAAAATTTCTCCAGAATTGAATGCCAACGTCTCTATCACGACGCTGGACCGCATCTACAACTGGAGCCGGCGGAACTCCCTGTGGCCGATGATGTTCGGATTGGCGTGCTGTGCCATCGAGATGATCTGCACTGCCGCCAGCCGTTACGATTTCTCTCGTTTCGGCATGGAAGTAATGCGGGCCAGCCCGCGCCAGGCTGACGTGATGATCGTCTCGGGCACGGTGACCAAGAAGATGATCCCGCAAATCGTGCGCCTGTATAACCAGATGGCCGAACCCAAGTACGTGATCGCCATGGGCGCCTGCGCCAGCGGCGGCGGACCATTCAAAGAGGGTTATAACGTGGTCTCCGGGGTGGATAAGTTCATCCCGGTAGACGTGTATATTCCCGGCTGCCCACCCACCCCGCAAGCCCTGCTCAACGGGCTGATTGCTTTGCAGCATAAGGTTGATGGCGAGAGCCTGCGCAACGTACGCTGGTACGGCAAGGAAGCCATCCCGGCCATCCCCGTGCCCGTCTTGGGGCCCGACCTGATGGACCCGCGCCTGTACGCGCACATTCGCGAGTACGAACAGCAGCAGGCCGCCCAGGCAGACGGCGTCGCCCAGGACGAAGCGCAGGAAGGAGCGTGAGCGTGGCCGAGCCAACCGCCGTTTCCCTTGTTTCGCAACTGGAAGCCCGTTTCCCGGAATGGCTGGCCGCTGACACGCGCGGTGGCTATTCCGGTTACCTGGTCCCGGCCGAACACCTGGTGGAGTTAGCCCAGGCGCTGCGGGATGAATTTGGCTACGATTACCTGTCTTCGGTGACGGG
>JAAZNB010000375.1 GCA_012798515.1 Chloroflexota bacterium | reverse complement strand
GCCAGCACCAGGCAGTGAGCCCCGTTGACCCGCCCCAGCCGGCGGCCGGCGGCGTCGGTGAAATAGGCCTGTTCCAGTTGGGCCGGCGTTTTGTGATCCAGCAGGCGCAGCCCGTGGCGGGCCAGGAAGGGTTGGATGGCGCCCTCTTCCAAACCGAACAGCCAGTGTTCGTCGGCGCCGGCCACGGTACGAGAGATCTCGCCACCGTAGATGGAGCTCTCCCCGTGCAGAACCGAGGCGTAGACGTAATCAAAGACCACCCGGCTGCCCGGGCCGGCAAAGTCGTGGATGTCGCGGAAGGTCAGCTCGACCGCCTCGGGACGCAGGTACATGGTCAGGCCTTCCAGGACGAAGAGGCTCTTTAGGTGCCGCCGGAAACCGGCTTCCACCAGGCGGGCCGGCAGGGCCTGGCGTTCGAAGTCGATGGGGATGAAGGCTACACCGGAGGGCACCTCCAGCCCGCGCCGGCGGTACTGGCCCAGCTTGGCGGCCTGCGTGGCCGGGGCATCCAGCTCGAAGATGCGCGTCTGGCCGGCGGGGAAACGCAGGGCGCGCGTGTCGAACCCGGCCCCGAAGATCAGCGCCTGGTCGAAGCCCGCCGCCAGGGCGTCTTGAAAGACGGCGTCGATGTACTTGGTGCGGGCAATGACATATTCGTAGGTGCCCCGGGGGGCGATGACGTGGCTGTAAAAACGGCGGATCCAGGGCAGGCGCACCAGGGGCTGGATCAGGCCGGGCAACAACCGGGGAGCCAGGACGTCGTCGCTGTGGTAGCAGGCGCTGCGCTCCAGGGAAGAAGCGGCCCGGTAGACGCAGGTAAATTCGGCCGTCCGGGAGGTGGCGGTTTCAATTCTTCGGGTTTGCATCTGATTTTCCTTCTTAAGCGATCGTACTCGTTTTCCCCCCTGCGCCCTGCTCCCGAGGCAGGCAGATTGACCCGGGGGCCAGAGCGGCCCCGGCTGCCTGGCGCACGGTCCGGCGCCGGAGTGGGTTAGATTATATTGAGGTCGGGTTTGTGTTACGGGTAAATATTAGCACAATGTATCAATAAAGTCAATATATATATTTATAATATTGATATATAGATCAATAATATTTATAAAAACTGGTGTACCCACGCTGCGGCTCCCCGGGGCAGGGTTGGCCGGCCATGCAGTTGGCCCCGGTGGGGAGCGTGGGTTGGGGCGATGCGGCCGGGCCGAAAGCGAAAGCCGGCCTGTGCCGGCCAGCCTTACTTTCCTGGAGCGGGGCGGGCGGATGGAAAAAAAGAACACCGCCGCCTACGTGTCGTGGGCGGCGGCGGGGGTGTTTCGGGTGAAGGTAGGCCGGGGACGTGCAAGCTTCACGCCGGGCGGTAGGGCGCCTCGGCTTCGATGTCCCCGACGTATTCGGGCAGGCCGGCGTGGCCCAGCACCTGGCGCACGGCCTGGATCTCGCCGATGTGGTACCAGTAGTGGTACAGGACGCGCTGCAGGGCCGAGCCGATGGACTGGCCCACCGGCTGGCCTTTGTGCAGCAGGTCCTGCTGCAAGGTCTGGGTGGTGAGCGTATCCAGGAAGGGGTCGGCAGCCTGTGTGACCCGCTGCCACAGGTCCAGCGTCTCGTCCAGGGCAGGGGTGCCCATCGGGGCGCCGTAGCCGTACAGGCCGTTGATGTCCGGCGCCAGGACCAGGCCCTGTGCTCGTTCCAGCCAGTAGCGGTGCTCATGCCAGGCCAGGTGGCCTACGGTCCAGCTGATGCAGTTCATCGGCCCCAGGTGGCGGGCAGCGTCTTCTGCGGAGATGCCTTGCAAGCCGCGCAGCCACTCGCGGCGGGTAAAACGGAATTGGTCGACCAGGGGGTGGGCCATGGTTATCCTCCAGAGTTGGTTCAGATGTCTTTCCGCCGGTGGTGTCCCGGGGAGGTCTGCGAGAGCGCCGCACGGCGCTCAGGCTCAACGGACGTGCATGTGATGTAAGATGGTCGCCACCGGCGTCCAGCCCGGGGCGGGCTCCAGCGCCTCGATGGCGTGCACTGCATCGATGCGCACCCGGTTCCAGGCGTGGATCACCTGGCCGTCGCCCAGGGCGAGCCCCACGTGGCCCCAGTGGCGATACTGGCCGCCCAGCTCGCCGGCGCAGTCGTAAAAGACGTAGCTGCCCCGCGGCGGGGGGCCGGGCTGCGTGCCGTAAGCCTCGGCGGCTTCCCTGGCCGTGGCACCCTGCCCGTCCAGCTCGATGTGGCCACCGTGCTCGTAGGCGTCTTCCACGAAAGCGTAGCAGCGGAAGGGGTACTCCGCCGAGCCCAGCCGGGCCAGGGCCCAATCCAGGGCGCCTGCGACGTAGGTCTCAAAGTCGTCTGTCACGGCGGCCGTCCTCCCGGCCGGGGATACCGGCGGATTTACTGGTCTTTTCTGAAGCCGTTGACCACCACAAAAACCAGCCCGGCGGCGCACACCAGCATGAAACCGATGCCGATGGCATCCAGGTTGAGGTCCAGATCGATGTCTTTGATCTCGGGCACCTGGATCAGCGGCGGGCGGGTGGGGGTGCGCGTGGGCGTCAGGGTGGGGGGCCGCGTGGGAGTGCGGGTGGGCGTGACCGTCGGGGTAGGCGGCACGGGCGTCTCGCTGGGCGTGATCACCGGCGTGGCCGTGTTGGCCGGGCGGATGATCAGCTGCTGGCCTTCATAGTACACCGGGTTGTCCCGGTTGAGGGAGCTGTTGGCGGCGTACAGCTCATCGAGGGTGATGCCGTAAGCCTCGGCCACCGTGATGAGCGTATCGCCGTAGCGCAGCACGTGGATGATGGCCCCGTCTGCGCCCGGCGTCGAGGTGACCAGGGGACCGGAGATGGCCATCTGGGGGATGGGGGTGTAGGTGCTCTGGCCGGGGGCCAGGGTGGCCTGCTCGGTCTGGGCCGGCGGGCGGTACGTGAAATCGCCGGCGATGCGCACCACGTCCAGGGTGTAATACACCGTGCTCCCCGACATGGCCACCCCGGCGCCGGCCAGCCCGGCCGTGGGGCCCAGCATGGTGGCGCTGTGCAGGGCATCGCTCCACTGGCCGTAGATGGCCCCCTCGACGGACAGGTTGACCCCGCAGGCCACGTTCTCGGCCGAGATGCCATGGTCGCCGGCGGTGGATCCGTCGGCGCGCTGGTGGGTACAGGTCTGGATGCTGGCCTGGTACTCGGATTGTTCCTGGGCCTTGCTCATCAGGCTGTTGTCGATGTCGTAGGGATCCAGGCCGTTGGCGGCGCGATAGGCGTTCACCGCGGCGATCAGGTCGTATGCGCTGCCGGCCTGGGCCTGGGCCGGCCGGGGGGCCGGCATGGCGGCGGCGATCAAGGCGGCCAGGAGCAGCCCGGCGGCCAGAAGGGAAGTCCATTTGGGAGTATGCACGCAGTGAATTATAACCAGGATTGG
>JAAZNB010000374.1 GCA_012798515.1 Chloroflexota bacterium | reverse complement strand
TGATCACGCGTGAAGCGCAGGAGCTCAGTGCCCGGGACGTCATCCCGGGACGACCGGCCGGCGTACAGGATGATCTCCCGGATCACTTTATAGAGTGACCTGGCATAGTAAGGGTCACTGAAATCGGGCAGGCCGCCAGCATGCTGGCGGCCTTTCTCGTCTGCCATTCAGGCAACCTCGGTAACGAATTCCTCCAGCAAGGCGGCAAAGGTCTCGGGCGCTTCCCAGTGCAGGGCGTGGCCTGCACCCGGCACTACCTGTACCTGGCCGCGCCACAGGGTAGGGATGTTCAGGCTGCGGATGTAATCCAGGCTGACCAGCTGCTCGTTGGCGCCGTGCAGGACGGCCAGGGGCTGCCGCAGGGCGGCGATGATCTCCAGCTCGTCGCCATAGCGGCCCTGGGCGATGCTCTCGCCGAACGAGCCGCGCCAGTTGACGTCAGTGCGCAGGCAGTCTTCCAGGAATTGGGCCGGCACGGGCGTGCCGGGGTTGAACGAACCGCTTTCCAGCGTCTCGGCCTCTGACGGGCTCAGCTTGCCCTGGAAGAGCAGGCCCATGCCGGCGTGGGGCAGGAAGGCCTGCTCCATCGCCGGTGGCTTGCCCACCGGTGGGGCGCCGTAGATCATGAAGCCGCGCGCCTGCGCCAGGCGGCCGCTGGCTTCCAGGACCACGTGGCCGCTCAGGCTGAACCCGACGAAAACGCTGGCTTCCAGCCCGGCGTGGCGGGCCACTTCCACCAACACCTCGGCCAGCCCGGGCAAGGAGTAGTCACTGCGCTCGGCTGCGTCGGAAGACTCGCCGTGCCCGGGGTAATCGAAGGCGACCAGGTGGAATTTCTGCCCGAGGGGGCCTTCGAACTGGGGCTGGAAGATGCGGCTGGAAGTGGAGTTGCCGTGCAACAAAAAGATCGCCGGGCCATTTCCCGGGCTGTGGTAGACGGCAATTTGGTGGCGGAGGATGGGGATTCGAGTCATGTGTGCTTGCATGGTGTTTACCTGTCACGCGGAATGTCTTATCGGATGGAATGAACGTCTGCCGGTTCCCATGGCACAGTAAAAAGTGGCATGTTATGGAAATGGGTTCTTACTGCCTGGTAAACGGCCGGATAGGGCCGTCGGGTGCGCCCCCGGTTCATTATATAACGAAGCGGACCCGGGGTAGGAGCCTGTAAACCGCGTAAATTCGCGGCGACCGGCGCCTCCCCGGTGGCGGGTCATCCCACCTCTGGCTCCGCCCCGTGTGCGTGCAGCCAGGCTTGTAACGCTTCGATGTGTTCCTGGTGGTGATCGTAGGTTCCCAGGAGGACCAGCGCCAGGGGGGAGCCCTCCATCCAGGGATATTTGTCCGCGTCCAGCAGATCCTTTTCGGCCACCTGGGCGGCCATGTCCAACAGGCCCTGGAAGCCGGTCTGCCAGTCCTGGTACACGGCTGCCCACGGCCGTTGGCGGTTGGCAGTGTAGATCCAGGCATTGACCGCGTCGGGGCTGCCAGATCCATCCGGGTCCCCGGCCACCGGCCAGTGGGGAAACTCGGGCTCCCGGCCGGCCAGGGCGGCCGCGAAACGGGCGCTGGTACGCTGCTGCCAGGCCCACAGGTGGGCGATGACGTCCTGGGGCGTCCAGTCGGAGGGCTGCAGCGGGATGGAGCGCTGTACCGGGCTCAGGCTGACCAGCAGGTTCTCCCAGCTGTCGAGCTGCTCGCGCAGGGCGGCGAGGATATGGGCTTTCATCTGCATGTTGTTTTCCTTTTCCTAGGCTTTCAACAGCGGCATCAGGTAGCGGATGTACTCGTCCAGGCAGTCCGGGTCGCCGTTGAGAGGCTGGAACACGACCGAGTCTGCGCCGGCCTCCGCCAGTCGTTGTATGGTCTGGGCAGCCTGTTCTGGCGTTCCGGCGGCGGAGAAGGCATCCACCCAGGCCTCGGGCATGTGATGGGCCACCCCATCCGGCCCATGGGCCTGGACGAAGGCCGCCACTTCGGCGGTCAGCCCGGGCGCGGCCAGCTGGACATCGTCCCAGGGCAGGCGCTTGGCCAGCGCCTGGCGCACAGCGGCGCGGGCCGCGGCCCCGTCGGGGTTTACCTTGACGTCCAGGTAGACCACCACCCGCGTCTGGTCACGCCCGGCTGCGGCCATGCCGGCCTGGATGTGCTCTCGCGCCCAGCGCACGTAGGCCGGGGAAGACATGCCGGTCAGAATG
>JAAZNB010000373.1 GCA_012798515.1 Chloroflexota bacterium | reverse complement strand
GCCCTTCTGGTCGCCAAAATCCGCCTGCCGCTGGTCACCGGGGCGCACCTGGCAGCAGTCTTGTGGGGCGGCTGGTTATTGACCTGCCTGGTATTCTTCAGCCTGGCCGGATTCTTCCACGCCTACTACATGATCCTGCTGGCGCCCGGCCTGGCCGGGGCGGTCGGGCTGGCCGTGGCCGCCGTCCCATTGGAATGGCAGGGACGGCGCGGGGCGATTGCGGCGCTGCTGGTGGTCGCCGCTGTATTGACCATCAGTTTTCAGATGTACCTAGCCGGGACGCTGGGCGTCAGCGCCTGGTGGATCAACGCCGCCGCGCTGGTGTTCTGTGCCGGTGGGTTGGCCGTTGTGCTTTCTCTGCTGCCTCTGCCCCGGCAATCCCTCTGGCGGGCCGGCGGGAGTGGGCTGGCGCTGCTGGCGCTGGCCATCATTCCCCTGGGCTGGTCAGCGCTGACCGTAGCCGACACCGGCTCGACCGGGATGTTGCCCTCGGCCTATTCCGGCCGGCAGTCCTTCGGGCGTGGCCCGGGGGACGGCGGCGGCAGCCTGGCGCCGGAAAATTCCTCCCTGCTCGACTACCTGCAAGCCAACACGGCTGATACGCGTTACCTGGTGGCCGTCCCCAGCGCCAACAACGGGGCGCAATACGTGCTGGCCACCGGGCGGCCGGTGTTGTACATGGGTGGGTTTACCGGCAGCGACCCGGTCATCGACGCCCATGGCCTGTCCCAACTGGTCGCCGATGGCGAGCTGCGCTACGTGCTCTACGGCGGCAGCCAGCGAGGCGACAACCAGGGCATCTCGGCCTGGCTGCAATCGACGTGCAACGTGGTCAGCAGCGGAACCGGGAGCGGCGGCGGCCTCAACGCCCAGGCGCGCTTCGCCCCCGGCGGGGCCAGCACCTTGTACGATTGTAAATAACGCCAATCTGAGGGTAGAAACCCTCCAGTAGAGCGAGGTGATTTGCCCCCGCCCGCCTGGCGTAAAAAAACCCGGCCTGAGGAAAAATCTCAAGCCGGGTTTTGAGTTCAAACCGGAGGGGAGGATCCGTTCGTCCTACGGGTAGACCACCCGTAAGGTGTACCAGAAGCGGCCGATGACGTTTCCGGCAGGGTCCTTGAAGACCCAGGTGGAGCCGTAATCGCCGGTCGTGTTGGGCGCCTTCAGGTCGAAATAGACCCGCAACGTTTCCCCAGGGGCGACGTTGCCGTTGAGGGCGAACAGGTTATACCCCTTCTTGGTCAACAATGAACCACTCTCGTAGCCGATGGTGTAAGACGGCGTCCAGGTGGTCTGGCCGGTATTCTTGAAATCGACCACCGCATCCACGCCGGTATCGTTGACGATGGCCGGTTTTTGCACCGTGGGGCCCAGCACCGTGATCTGGGCGTAAGAAGTGGTGGTCGGGTTGGCCCAGGCGTCCCCGCGCACGTAAATGGTGAACCAGAAACGACCGATGATTTGCCCGCTGGTATTGTATAACACCCAGGTATTGCCGTAATCGCCGGTGGAAGAAGGCGCCTGCACTTCCAGGCGGATGGTCGTCTTATCTCCAACGGCCAGGGCCACGGGCAGGTTCTGGGTGTTGAAAGCCGGGGTAATGTCGGTGCCACTTTCCTGAGCAATGTAATAACCGGTCGTCCAATCCATCGGGCTGGAATTTTCGATGCTGATCAAGATGTCCACGTCTGACTGGTTGGGCGACAGCAGGTAGTAACCCGCGTCAGGGTAGAGCACGTTGATCCGCGACCAGGCCGAGGTGTCATTTACCGCCAGAGCATCCCCGGAGACGTTGAAGGAAAACTGGAAGCGTTCCATGATGTAGCCATCCGGGCGCACCACTACCCAGATCTCACGATAGTAGCCGGCAGTCCCTGGAGCGGTCAGGTCGAAGCGCACTACTGCGGTTTCGCCCGGCCCAAGCGGAGCGTCATTGATGGTGACCTGCCCCGCTGAAATCGAGCTGGTTCCCGTCTCGCGGCGGATGTAATATCCGGGGTCCCAGGGATCGGACGTTTCATTGGTGACCTCAATCACTGCATCCAGGTCGTTGGTATTCGGCCGCACCGTCTGGCCCTCTTCAGGAGCCAACACGACGACGCTCGCCTGTCCACCTGCCAGCGGTCGGGGAGACGCGTCGCTCGACAAGGCCGGCATGGGGCTGGCTGCGACCGAAGTCATCATCGCAAGAATGAAAATGATCGTGATCAGCTTTTTCTTCATTTGAGTATGGTCCTCCTCACGGTGGGATGACCTCCCGGGTCAGCCCGCGTTACGGTCTCTTTGCCTTTATAATTTACACCTAATGGGTATGGCTTCATCGTCAAAAGTAGATTTCGAAATTGGGATCGATTGCAGTATAACACAGAATTTACCCGCTTGATCGTCAACGGATTTCGCCTTCCGCTATTGACAGGCATTAATTAAGACGCTCGACCTGCGGGATAGGTTCCGCAGAAACACCAAATTCATCCAAAGGCAAGCTTCATGAGCATCCTGCGCAATTATAAAGCACAAATTCCACGCGAACTGGCCCTGTTTTCCTGCGCCTCACTGGTCATGGGCGTGGCCTACAGCATGATCGACTCGGTACTGAACAATTTTCTCAACGAGCGCTTCGCCCTCAGCGGGTTCGAGCGCTCTTTCCTGGAGTTGCCGCGCGAGCTGCCCGGGGTGTTAGTGGTGTTCGTCTCCACCCTGTTGTGGTTCCTGTGCAGCCGGCGGCAGGGCGTCCTGGCCATGCTGCTGGGGCTGGCCGGGGCGTTGCTCATTGGCTTTGCTTCCACCAGCTACGCGGTCATGGTGGGCTGGCTGTTCATCTACAGCATGGGGCAGCACCTTTTCCTGCCCCTCTCGGCTTCCATCGGTATGGAACTGGCCACCCAGGGCCAGGACGGCCGCCGCCTGGGACAGCTCAACGCCATTCGCAATGGCGCTACCATCGCGGGGAGTTTTGTGGTCTTCCTGGGCTTTCGTTTTCTGGGCTTCACCTTCCGGCACACCTTCGCCCTGGCCGCAGCGGCTTTCCTGGTCGCGGCGTTCATCCTGTTCGCCATGCAGCCGCAGCCGGCCCGCCCGTCTGCCCGCCATCTCCAGATTCGCAAGGAATACCGCCTGTATTACACCCTGGCCGTGCTGTATGGATCTCGTAAACAGCTTTTTATCACTTTCGCCCCCTGGGTGATCGTGACCGTGTTCAAACAGCCCACCCAGACCATCGCCACCTTGCTGACGATTGGCGGCGTGATTGGCATCCTCTTCCAGCCCCTGCTGGGCTGGGCCACCGACCACCTGGGTGAGCGCACCGTGCTCCTCGCCGAGGCCCTGCTACTGGTGTTCGTCTGTCTGGGATACGGCTTTGCCCGTTCCTGGCTGCCCGAAAGCGTGGCTTTCATCGTGGTGTGCGCCTGCTACCTGCTGGACCAGATGCTCATGTCGGTCAACATGGCCCGTTCTACCTATATGAAAAAGATTGCCCTGCGCCCGGAGGATATCCAGCCGGCCCTGACCACGGCGGTCACCATCGACCACGTTTTTTCGATCAGCATCGCCCTCCTGGGCGGCCTGATCTGGAACGCGTTTGGTTTTCAATACGTGTTCCTGTTGGGCATGATCATCGCCCTGGTCAACTTCGTCGCCGCGCTGCAAATTCGCCTACCCCGGGCAACGTCCTGGGCGGCCGCTGCCGTCGAGCCGGCTTCACAGGACTGATGCCCTGGCGCTACCCGGCGTCTGATTCGCCTGTGCGCAGCATATCCAGGCTGAGCCGGGCAAATTGTCGCATGGCGGGCGACAGCCATTTGTCTTTACGGTAAACCAGCTGCGTAAACGTATGGAAAGGCGTCTCCCAGGCCAATGGGCAGAGCAGCCCCTGGTCCAGCTCACGCTGGATGGCGACCCGGGGCAGGAAACCAATTCCCAAGCCGGCGATGACACATTGTTTGATGGCCTCCACGCTGTTGAAAGCCAGTTTCACCGTGGAATAGATCCCGGCCCGGGTCATGGCATGCTCAAACAACTGCCGGTACCCACAGCCGGTCTCGGTCAGCAAAAGGGTTTTGCCTGCCAGGTCTTCCGGGCGCACCCGCGGGCTGGCAGCCAGGGGGTCGGCGGCCGAGGTAAACACCAACAGCGGCTCGTCGATGAGGATCTCCGTAGTCAGGCCCTCACTGCGCACCGGCTCCTGCAACAAAAAACCGAAGTCCACCAGACCGTTTTTTACCCCGTGATAGATGTCTTTATCCAGCATGGGTTGGAAGGTCAGCCGGATTTCGGGGTGGCTGTCACGGAAGTGGCGCAGCACCGCCGGCAGCCGGTAGGTGCACACCGTCTCCGGGGCGGCAATGCAAATGCTGCCCTCCAGCCG
>JAAZNB010000372.1 GCA_012798515.1 Chloroflexota bacterium | reverse complement strand
TCTTCATTCGCAGCGATAAAGAGGTTGCCCAGGGTTCCGAGGCCGAGGCAGTAATGGATATCGTTGAGGTGCAAAAGATCGACTGGATCTCAACCGCCGCTTTCGAAGAACCGGCGCTCAATGCGGAAAACACCGGCGGCGGCTTTTTTGCTTACGATATCAGTTCCACAAAGTTGATCGCCGCGGACAAGGACACGGTCAACGAAGTATATTGTCTGGAAGTGGATGCCCGCATTCGCGCCGGCGCGCCTGAGAACTATTCCATTGCGGGTAATTCCTTGCGCTTTGCGGTGAATCCGCAGTTTATTTTGCTGCGGTTGTGGGTGACGCCGGGCTACAATCGCAGCACTTCGGAAGCAATTGCCTACGCCAAGCTGCTGCCCTGCCACAAACCGTTCACCGGGCTGAAACTGACGTTGGAGACTTCGGGCGGGGGAGCAGCGACGCTCAATGTGAGCAACGGCTACGAAAAAGTGACCCAAACACAAGATCCGCAGCCGGGCGGCCTGATCCGGTTTGAAATGGTCAAGGGAACAGCACGCTGGATCCTGACCTATTCAGGGTTGACCTGGGACACCCTGCCTACCGCGCAGTTCCAGATCACCTGCAAGGGGCCAAGTAACCAGTTTGGTGATTATGTTACTGCCAGCGATTCGTTCGACGTAAACGCCAACGTATTGACCATGTTGAGCGATTTGCTCAGTGACAGCAAGATCCAGGCCAAATTGAACAACCCCTATTTTACGAATTCCTATTTGCCAGACTGCCTGCGCGGCCCGTATTGGAATATCTATCAAAAATTGGATACCAACAAACCCTATGTATGCCACCAGATGCGTTCGGATATCATCGATTACCTGCAAAAACGCCGCCACTATCACAGCCAAGGCGACCTGAATGCCCGCCTGGCTTCAATGCGCGGTATGAATGGCATCGAGTATGAAAAATATTATGTGTATGGATTTCATGTCTGGGCAGGCTTTTTCCTCTCGGGCAGCAGTTCAAGCGATTTCAAGGCTTTGGACCCGTGGTGGGAACAGCGTTGGGTCGATCCATCTTTTAGCCAGCCGGAGAACTTGATGACTACCGCCGACGAAGTCCTGAACCTGTCGAAAACAGTAGCCGCAGCAGGCGTCATTGGCACGGCCGTCGTGAACGCTATGGTCGCGGTCGGGGTAATCTTTGGGGAGGCGGCCATAGCCACGCTGATCATGGGGCTGCTATCTGGCCTCCCGGTGACAGCCGCCCTGGAGTTGGCCGGTCTGGCGGACCTGGGCTTTTCGAGCTACTTTGATTACGATTCGCTGACCTTTTCTGACGACAGCATCCCCTTATTTCCAAGAGATTGGCTGATCGATTTTATCCCGCGGCTTGATCAGCAAGATTTGAATGCCTGGAGGAAGTCATGAGTCCATCCATCGATGTTACTCCCGATATGCTGGGGTTGTATCCGCAGCAGGTTTCTCCTGTGCCTGCTTCCGTCGCGGCAGACCTGGAGACGCTGTGCGCCACGCTGGATCTGCTCCAGGCCGGCGCGCAGGCGGATCTCAACGCACTGGCGGGCTGCCTGACGCGGCTGGCAGGCTGGTTAAAAAACCGGCAGAAGGGCGCACCGGATGACAGCTCAGACTGGAAGAGTGAGTCTTTCGGGGTGAAGGATATGGGCGGGATGGTTACCTGCCACAGTGACCGGTGGAAAGTGATTTTTAACCAGGATGGCAGCCGCCGCCCTTATCTGGGGATGTGGCAGTCCCGCCTGCCCGGAGAGACAGGCCGCAGTGGTTCGTTCCAAATCCAGGTCGCAGACGGCGGGGTGCAGTTGTTGCTGGAAGGCGCCCGCTCGCTTCGGGTTTCATTAGCCGGGTTTGAGGCAGCCGCCTGGGGAGCGATGGACGCCTTCTACCAGGGGTTGAACAGCAGGCATCAATCCGATGCGCCACAAGAAGAAACACCGCCGCGGAAACTGCCTGTACTTCCTACCGCTCCCAATCCACCACAAGCCGCGCCTTCTCCACATGCCAACCTCACCATTCTCGCCCAACCACCCGGGCATCAGATTCCTCCCGGCCCGCTGGCTTCCAAAAACCCGGCGAGAAAGCCTGCGTCTGGCAAACAACCGGCGATGATCGACCCCAAAACATGGGACTGTGTCTGTGGCAGGCAGAACACAGGCGCATTTTGCCCACAATGCGGTAGTAAACAGCCGTCTCAGCCGGCTGTTTGCAGACAGTGTGGTGGGGCGCTTTCAATCGGCGCCAGGTTCTGCCGGAATTGCGGCGCTGAAGTGCGGGGTTGAGGCAGCCTATGGAGAGACCCGCTACTGGCGGTGATCTACCCATCTCGATGGCCGGCGCCAACCTCATCACCGCCATATCGATCGGCTGATTTCCCTCAATATGCGCGTGGTCAAAACGGATACGGGTAGGTCGGATTTAGAATTTTGCATCCGTTTATTCGCCATGAACCCTTCGAGGAAGAAATTCGATACTGAAAACGACACGGGTTTCAATGACCGGGCTCAGTGATTAGCCTGTGTACAACTCTTTGTAACGAAAGCAAGTAACAATGTGGTCGTTTATCATTCCGGCGGCCTGCATGAACGCATACAGGATGGTGCTGCCGCAGAACTTGAAGCCGCGCGCGACCATATCTTTGCTCATGGCATCGGAAATCGGGCTGGTGGCCGGAATTTGGGATAGGGTTTGCCAGCCATTCTGGACGGTTACGCCACCGGTGAAACTCCATAGATACGCGTCCAATGAACCCAACTCCTGTTGGATCTCCAGGACATGCCTGGCGTTCTGGATGATGGCGTTGATTTTGGCCTTGTTGCGGACAATCCCCGCGTCGGCGAGCAGCGCTTGAATTTTTGCATCGGTGTAACCGGCGACTACTTCGATCTCGAAATGGTCGAACGCCTGGCGGAAATTCTCGCGCTTGCGCAAGATGGTGTTCCAACTCAGCCCGGCCTGCATCCCGTCCAGGGCCAGGAATTCAAACAACATCCGGTCATCATGCAGCGGTACTCCCCACTCTTCATCATGATAGCGGGTGAGGAGGGCGTCGTTGAGGTTCCATTCACAGCGGGTAACCGAGCGGTCGATCCTGTTTTCCATAGGTTTATTGTACCGGATGACTGCTAAAGCAGGGGCATCAGTATGGCCGGTCTGCTCCGCTGTCCTGCGCTCACTCCGGCGCGACATCGATCAGCACCGCCCGCACGACCGTGCGCCAACGATAGGCCCCGGTTTGTTCGTCGTAGCCGTGGCAGGTGACCAGGGTGATCCAGTCGTACGTTTCGGACTGGGTCAGCAGGCGGGTGTTGGACGGGTCGACCTGGGTCTGGACGGTGCGCACCTGGTAGGTGTACGTCCGTCCCCAGGCGTGAATGGAGACCTGATCGCCCCAACTCAGGTCTCCCAGGTTCACGAACGGACCCGGCCGGCCGTTTTCGTCGTAGACGTGCCCGGTCAGCACGGTGTTGCCCGCCCAGGTGGGGAAGGCCGTCCCGTCCAGGTAGCCGATATCACTTCCCAGCCAGGAGATATCCCATGCGTCTTCCTTCCAGGGTACGCCGATGATGTTCTGCGCGACGCCCAGAGAGGGGATCTCCAGCCATAAGTCGCCCAGGGCCATGTACTGCGCCTCGCTGGGTTGAGCAGGCAGGCGCGTGGTGCGGCCCGGGGCAAAGCCGGTTTCCGGAAGTTCCGGCGCGCTGTGGGTCTCGAAGGTCAGGACGGTATCGACGCCGTCATTGAGCGCATTCCCCGCCAGGTCGGTGATGGAAGTCGTCCCGCACAGGAACAGGCGATACTGCCCATACGGCAGCGGGACGCCGTTGTTGAGCGCGACCGTGGCGGTGAAGGTGGCAGAATTGTAAACCACCGGGCCGGTCGGGATTTGTACGTCGTCTCCTAGAACGGCCCCGCCATTGGCGCTGACGTCCAGGCAGGAAGTGGTAGTGTAGATCGCATCGGGGCCGGACTGGATCAGCAAGTAATTGTCGGGGTTGGTTACGTCGTCCGGGTCGCTGGAGCCGGTCGGATCGTTGGCGCCGGCAGCGAAGGTGATTTCCAAACGGGTAAACTGGCCGATGTAGGCGCCCAGGTTCTGGAGGGCAGCGCCGGATGGTTGGGCCACGACGCCACCCGGGGCGATGGTCAGGCCGGTCGTGTCGTAGGTGACGCTGTTATCGGCGGCGGTGGAGGCGGTGTTGTAATTCCCCAAATAGTCCTGGGCGGCGCCCTGCGGAATGCTGGCCGTGACGGTTTCGCCGTCGGCCATGCCGCTGACCGAGACGGTATACGTGTCGCCGCTGCTGCCGCCCGTGACCACGATCGTCGGGCTGGCTGCCATGCCGGTGATATCGACGTCGCTGTTGTCGAAGCCGGTAACCACTTTGCTGAACGTTACGTCAAAGATAATTGGACCGGTATTGGTCGGGTCCGATTGGGTAGAACCCTGCTCGATGGTCACGCTGGGCGGCGTCTTCTCGATGGTGTAG
>JAAZNB010000035.1 GCA_012798515.1 Chloroflexota bacterium | reverse complement strand
TGGCAGGTCTGGCCGATGTCCTCGACGATGTGGGTGGAGAGGATCACCACCCGCTCGGTGGCCAGTTCGACCAGCAAGTTGCGAAAGCGGATGCGCTCTTCGGGGTCCAGGCCGGCGGTGGGCTCGTCCACGATCAGAATGCGCGGGTCGTTGACCAGGGCCTGGGCGATCCCGACCCGGCGTTTCATGCCCCCCGAGAACGTTTTGAGTTTACGCCTGGCTTCCCCACTGAGCCCCACCAGGCCGAGGACGCGCTCGACCTGACGCCTGCGTTCGCCCGGATCGTGGACACCTTTCAGGATTGCCAGGTAGTCTACGAATTCATAGGCGCTCAAATCCGGGTAGATACCCAGCTCCTGGGGCAGGTACCCCAGCAGGGTCTTGATCGCCTCTTTGCCCTGGCCGGTGGAGATGTCGTTGCCCAGTACGATCACTTTGCCCTGGCTGGGGTTGACGATCCCGGCCAGAATTCGCATCAGGGTGGTTTTTCCGGCCCCGTTCGGGCCCAGGAGGCCAAACATACCCTCGTAGATGTCCAGGTTGAGGTCGTTCAAGGCGGTGATGGTCCTATTCCCGTGGCCGAATCTTTTGGTGAGATGATTGATTGCAATCATGTTTTCATTCCTATGTCATCATGGTGAAAATCTAGAGATATCTTTCCTGTTCCCGGTACAGACGTATGGAAGCCAGCAGGCATAGCAGGGACAGGCTGGCGAGGCACAGTACATTTTTACCCTGATCGGGATGCCCGGCCGCACTGATCCCCATGAAAAGGAACAGGCAGCGCGCCACCGGGTTGTGGATGAAAAAATACTGCTGGAGGAGCTGGAAGGTCCACACTCCCCCGGCTAGAACAGCGCCAAATGCCGGCTGTACCAGGGCCAGCGCCGCCAGGCAGCCCAGGGATATCATCGCCAGGCTGGGAGTAAACCAGGCTGCCTGGCGGACCAGGAGCGGGCCCAGGTCGCTGAGGTCGATGTGGATCATACCCAACAGGACCTGAAAACTGAGTGCTGCGGCCGCGGTCACGGCCAGGATCAGCCCCATGCGTTCCAGGATGACTTTCCAGGGGGGCGCCGGCGTGGAAAACTGTAGCTCCAGGGCGGGGTCATCCAGCAAGGCAAAGGCGGCCAGGACACCGGCCGTCAGGGGGAGTGCACCGCCGAGGAAGGCCTTGGCGACGTTGTCGCCGCGGCCACTTCCGGCGAGGATCCACGTCACCAGGCCAAACAGCAGCCACAGCGCCACGGGGAGCCAGAACTGGTCTCTGCGATAGGAACGGAGAATATAACTCAAAGGGGTAGACGTTGTTTGCATGGCTTAGCTGCTTTCTGGGTTATGCATCCCGTACCTGGCGGACGAGATAGGCGTTCAGGCTCAACAAAACGGCGACCACGCAGGCCAACAGAACGAGTAGGTTCAAGATTGCCTCACCAGACGTATGCATGCGTTCCCCGGGTTGCAGGGCGGACTTCAACACCCCAAAGAAGCCTTCCAGGACAAATTCTCCATTGGGGGTCAGCAGTGTCCCGCTCAGGGTGGGGAAAGTGCGCCAATTCAGGTAATTTCCCCAGAACCAGTACCCGGTGAATAGGATCTGGTAGATGCGCAGGGGCAGGAGGACCGGGACGGCGATAGAAAAGGCCGCTATGAAGGCATAGGCGGGCACGATCAGGGCGATAAAAGCGACCAGCATAGCCGGGACGGAGGTCCAGGGCATGCCATTGGCTATGGACAGCAGTGCGATCAGGGCGACCAGGAAGAACACCGGGGTGAGGATGGAGAGCAGGCTGCCCACGTATTTCCCGAGGACGTATTCACCGGTTTTCAACGGTGTGCTGTGTAGCAGCTCGGTGGTATGCCCGGCGCGATCGCGCGGGATGCGGTCAGCAATGATGATCCCGGCAAATACCGGAAGGATCAGGTTGAGCGAGTAGACCTGGTAGACGGATTCCTGCCACACTTCTTGCCGGCTGAGATACGCCAGGCCGGCTTGCGAATCGAACATAGAGAGCAAAATCGAGAATAGATACGGCGTAGAGAGCAGCCCAAAGGCGATCCAGAAGCCCCAGCGCCGGATGGACATGCGGTATTCAGTTGTGATGATTCCCCAAAGGCGGTACATGGTCTCGCTCCAAATAGGTTTCCATGCGAATTACTCAGCCGGAGGTGAAGCTTGGGAACTGCGTCTAGACCCGCTGAGTAGATTTTTATGAGCTCAAACTGGTGTTTCTGGCGCCCTGAAATCGCAGGGACCAAAAGGCAACTGCCAGGATGGCCGCGGACAGGCCGAACAATAGGGGGGATGAGGCCCAAAAAGCGGCGTAGCGCTGCAGCAAGTAGGCCACCTCGCCCGGGGCGTAAACACCGGTTAGCTCAGGCGATTGGATCCACTTGACGGCAATGAATTGGCCGATCCAGGCCATGTAAGTGATGAAAATGGCGTTGAGGCTGCCCAGGTTCAACGACAGCAGTACGGCGCAGGCTGATAGGAAAGTCATCGGCGCCAGCCAGGATTGGATCACAGCCGTCAGGGCGCCCAATGAGATGAATGAAGATAGGCCAAGGCTGGCCCCGCAGGCCAGGATCAGGTTATAGCCGAATACCAATACCAGGCGCGCCAGCAAGATCTGGACGGGTGAAGTAGGCGTAGTGAGCACCAGTTCTTCCGCGGGATCATTTTCCGGCCCGTAGAGCAGAGCAACACAGGCGGCGGCCACCAGGGGGGCCACCAATTGGATCACACCCGTGTTCTGGGCAATCAGGGCGAGGAGGTAACCCAGGGCCATAATCGCGGCCGAGGCCGGCCAGATTTCTCGCCGTACCAGCGGTATTTGCGTGCGCAGAATGGCCATCCAGTGCGGCAGGAGAGGCGGCTTACGCCGCGCCCGGGCCACTGCCAGTGACCTGGAGACCAGGCCGGCCGGTGGGGTGGGAGGTGCGCCGGCGCCCCGGACCGGGCGGGCGATGGCCTTCCATAGCGCCAGGCTATCCTGGCATTGGGGGCAGGCGGCCAGGTGTTCTTCGACCTCCCGGGACTGCTCCAGGCCCAGCTCCCCGGTCAGGTAAAAGGGGAGCAGGTCGTTGATCTCGGAATGACGGCTCATTTCAAATCCTCCCATCGAATTCCTTCCCGGCTGAGTAACCCGCGCAGGGTAGCTTTCGCGTAATTCAAACGACTTTTAACCGTCCCGACCGGGATATGGCACGCCTGCGCCACTTCTTGGAGCGGTAAGCCCTGGTAGAAGACCAGTTCCAGGACGGTACGCTGCTCCGGGGGCAGGCGTTGCAGGCCGGCGCGCAGCAGGGCTTCCCGTTCGCGGGCGATGCTGATCTCATCTGGCAGTGGGCCCGGGGCGGCCCATTCGGCGATGCTCTCTTCGCTATCGATAATCCGCCCGCGCATGGCGTTCAACGCTTTGTGAGTCACGATCCCCAACAGCCAGGCGATGAGGCGCCCGTCCTGGCGGTAGCGATGCGCGCCTTGCCAGATGGCTACCAGGCTTTCTTGCAACACGTCTTCGGCCAGGGCCGGATCATTGGTCATGTGGAGGGCGTGGGCGTAAAGACGCGGCCCGTACTGCTCGTACAGCGCTTGCAAGGCGTTCTCATCTCCCGCCCTAATTCTATCGACCAGCTGTTGATCCGTCTTCTCCGGGGGCATCGATTGTTCCAGGTTGAGGATAGTTACCGTTGACATGATTCTACACGCGTCTCTGTCTTTGCTTCCGGTGCGCCAGTTTGATACTGTCTCCGAAATTTCGAGTTATTTAAAAGTCACCCTTGGGTGCCAAAAGGTTCGAAATTCATTCGTATGCAGGAGTAGTTTAAACGCAATAAACCGGGTTCGGAAAAGCCCGGTTTATTGCGTTTAATCGGTTGGATTTACCGGCTGTGATTAAGGTTTATTGCACGCGCAGGAGGACACGCCCACTTTCCCACAATTGTTCCAGACGATAATAATCACGCTGGTCGGGCGAGAATAAATGCACCACAATATCGCCCAGATCGACCACGATCCAACCGTCTTGTGGTTGGCCCTGGACGGTTCCCCTGAGCTTGTGATTGGATTTGGCAGCCTCAACGACCGCTTGTGCCAGGCTGGATAACATACGATCGCTCGTGCCGTTGCAAAGGATAAAATAATCTGCGAAGTAAGTCACTTCATGGATGTCCAGTAACAGAATATCTTCCCCTTTTTTGTCCTCCAATGTCGTGACAATGGACCGTGCAATATCTAAAGTATTCAGATCTCACCTCGAAAGATTGTAGTATCGATCCAAAAATCATTGAGGAAATCGCTTTTTAAGGCGGCATGCCACCCAAAAGCGGAGATTCCAAATTTTTGGAGCGGTTCTGAATTGAGCATCAGTTCGGGATAACGATTTTTGTATTATTTTAAGCGGTGAAACCGCCTAAAATAACACAAAAAGAGCCCCGAGTTCGCGTTATATTAATTATTAATCCTTCCATTCCTGGCAGCCCACCGGCCAGATGCGAGGCCGTGGCCGTTTAGCCACGCTGAACTATTTCCTCTCGCACTATTTTGAATGGTTGTTTATCATTTTAACATAAACATAGGCGAATTCGGAAGCAGAGTTTCCCAGGCTGGCAGGGTCGATTCCCGGGTCTGTGCGAGATGAAAAAAGCCGCAAGGGTTGGTTCAAACCGCTGCGGGCCTCAGGAAGACGGTAGAGGGGCTTACAGGCTGGTTAAATAGTTCGTCATCAATGGTGTGTAAACGGCGCCGGTGGGTTTTAGATCGCTGCGAAACACCAGGACGCGGTCGACTTGGAAACTGCCCATATCAGGAGTCTGAGTGTTCTGCAATTTATTATAAATATCCTGAACTTCGACTTGTGAGATATTGTGTGATACTCGTCCGATGGTGAGGTGGGGGGAGAAGGCGCGGTCTTCGGCAGAATATCCCAGGCGGTGGGTTTCGGATTCGATACTGTTCTGCAAGCTCATCAACGTGGCGGGCGCTTTCACGCCAATCCAGATCACCCGCGGCCGGCGGATACTGGGGTAGGCGCCCAGTCCGCCCACGTGAATTTCAAAGGGGTGGTATTTGGTCACTTCCGACTGGATGATCTTGGTGAGGATCTCCAGGTTCTTGGGGGACACGTCTCCCAGGAATTTGAGGGTCAGGTGGATGTTTTCAGCCGGCACCCAGCGGATGGAAGCGGTTTGTTCACATTTCAGCTGATTGATTATGCTATCGATTCTCTGGCGAATCGATAAGGGCAAATCAATAGCGATAAAAGTACGGATCGCGTTCATAAGCATCTTCCGTTGTGCTTCGAAAGAAAATCTGGTTTTTGGGCTGTTGAGCTGGTACTAGTCTCAAGGGGTGCGGGGAGGAAGTCTCTGCGCTCCCGTATGTACACCTGCTGCGAGTAACTCCAGACCTGAAAGCCAGGGGCTCATGATTTGCGTTGGATCTGGGAATCACCTGCAACGCACAATGAAGGGTTAGTTTGAGCCGTTAATCAAGCCCTGTGTTCAATAAAGCCACATTTCATAGCACCCCCTGGTCGAGCACAAAATTTTATCTGCGAGGAAGTCTGGGTAGAAGCCAATCACACCAGGCCAGGGATCCGGAAGAACGATCCAGCTTACAATTCGCTTTTTCTCTGCTTGGGTCCCGTGTGATTTATGCCTACAGTCAGTATACAAACAGCTAAATTTACTGTCAAGCAAAAGTGACACAGAAACGAGAGCCGTTCGCAAACTCGAGGAACGGCCCAGGCTCCACCCCGCTGCGGCCCCCTCGGCAGGGAATTGAAAGGTTGAGGGATGTTGAAGTGTAGAAATACGATTCATCTAGTCCGAAAATCCCCCTCCTCTATGCATTTGGTGGGAATTATGGTATAAGATAGTTACCCTGCTGTGCGCGTGATGCCGCATGACCGGTTTTGGGCCAACACCCTCTTTTCCGGATTCCCAATTTGCAACCGTGACGCGATAGGCTTGAGCCAAGGCGGATCTGTTGGGTGGGGATCCATCCTGCGATTGCAGGTTCAAAACTGCGCAGCACACGACATAGCGGGGTTGTTTTAAAAAGAATGCACCGGAGTATAACCGGTGCATTTTTTCGTGCCAGGAGGGTGAAACGCCAGGGAAGTTAATGACCGCCCAGGTAAGCGCTGATGACCATGGGGTCCTCGAGCAAATTTTGGGCTTCGCCTTCCAGGACAGTCTTTCCCGTTTCCAGAACGTAGCCGCGGTCGGCGATGGACAAGGCCATCTGGGCGTTCTGCTCAACCAGCAGGATGCTGGTGCCCTGTTCGTTGATGTCGCGGATGATCTCGAAGATCTGTTCGACCAGGATCGGGGCCAGGCCCATCGAGGGCTCGTCCAACAGCAACAGCTTGGGATGGGCCATAAGGCCACGCGCAATCGCCAGCATTTGCTGCTCGCCGCCGGAGAGCGTACCGCCCAACTGTTTGCGGCGTTCACGCAGGCGAGGGAAGCGGTTGAAAACCATTTCCAGATCGCTCTCGATCTGGGCGTTGTCGTTGTGGATGTACGCGCCCATCTCCAGGTTTTCCAGGACGGTCAGTGGAGCAAAGATCTTGCGCCCTTCCGGCACCTGGATGATGCCCTTGCGGACGATGTCCTGCGGGGGCAGGTGTGTGATGTCTTCGCCTTCGAAAACGATGCTTCCGGACCGCGGGCGATTCAGGCCAGAGATCGAATTCAACGTGGTGGATTTTCCCGCCCCGTTGGCGCCGATCAAGGCGACGATTTCTCCCTGGGTGAGATGGAAACTGATACCTTTAAGGGCATGAATGGCGCCGTAATACACTTGAAGGTTATTAACTTCGAGCATCATTGGGCGGTCCTCTTTCTGCGCAGTTTTTCTGAAATCGCGGTCGCGCCGGGACCCAGGTAAGCTTCGATCACCCGCGGATTGGCCTGGATTTCGGCCGGGTTCCCTTCGGCAATCTTCTGGCCGTAGTCTAGCACGGAGATCTGATCGGAAATATTCATCACCACTCTCATGTCGTGCTCGATCAGGATGATGGTCAGCCCGAGATCATCGCGCAAATTGCGGATGAAAGTGGTCATTTCTTCCGTCTCTTGCGGGTTCATGCCGGCCGTAGGCTCGTCCAGCAGCAGCAGCTTGGGTTTGCTGGCCAGGGCGCGGGCAATTTCCAGGCGGCGCTGGGCGCCGTAGGGCAGGTTGCGCCCCAGGTTGTCGCTCAGCTCGGAAAGACCCACGTAAGCCAGCAGCCGCTGGCCTTCCTGGATGGTCTCTTTTTCTTCCCGGCGCGCGCGTGGTGAGTTGACGATCGCATCTACCCAGCTGGATTTCATCCGGCTGTGGCGGCCGACCATGATATTCTCCAGGGCGGTCATGTTGGCAAACAGACGGATGTTCTGGTAAGTACGTGAGATGCCCAGTTCGGCGATCTTGTTGGTCGGCAACCCCTGGATTGGCTTGCCGTCGAAGATGACGCTTCCTTTTTCAGGGATGTAGAAGCCAGAAATGCAGTTGAACAGGGTCGTTTTACCGGCGCCATTGGGGCCGATGATACTGGCGATCGAATGCTCTTCTACGGACAGGTCCACCCGGTCAACAGCCGTAAGACCGCCAAAGAACTTGGACAGCTGTTGGGTTTCAAGGATTGCGCTCATGGGTGGCCACCTTTCCGTCAGGTAAATTCACAGTTTCAGCAGTAGTCTCAGGAGGTGTTTCGGCGGCTTCGTATTTGGGACGCGTCGCCGGCCACAGGCCTTCTGGCCGCATGATCATCATGGCGACCAGCAGCCCACCGAAGACGAGCATACGGTAGTTTTCCAGTTCGCGCAGGATTTCTGGCAGGCCTTTGAGGGCAAACGAACCCAGAATGACACCAGGGATGCTACCCATGCCACCCACGATGACCAGGGAGAGCACGTTGATGGAAACCATCAGGGCGTGGTCTTCCGGACCGGTAAACTGGTTACGGGAGGCGAACAGCGCACCGCCCAGGCCGGCAAATGCTGCGCCCAGGGCCAGCGCCAACAGCTTGGACTGGAACGTATTGACGCCCATCGCCTGCGCCACGGTTTCATCTTCACGTACGGCCACCCAGGCCCGCCCGGCTCTGGAGTTCATCAGGCGGTTGGTAAGGAAGATCATGATGATCATAGCGATAAAGATGAGGTAGACGAAATCAATGTCCGATGAGAAGGAATGCCCGAACAGGGTCGGCCCGGCGATGTTGCGCACGCCCCTTGGGCCGGCGGTGAAGTTGGTGAGCAGATCGCTTTTCAACATGATGCGGATGATTTCACCAAAGCCCAGGGTCACGATGGCCAGATAGTCGCCGCGCAGGCGCAAGATGGGCAATCCGATCAAGACGCCGGTCAGCGCCGAGAGCACGATGGCGACCACCAGGGCCGGCCAGAAATTCCAGTTCAGGGCGTGCGGTTCTGGGGCAGTTAACAGAGCCATGGTGTAGGCGCCGATGGCGAAGAAGGCCACGTAGCCAAGCACCAGCTGGCCTGCCAGGCCGACGATGATGTTCAGCCCAAGGCCCAGCAAGACGTAAATGCCTACTGTTCCGATGATGTAGTTCCAGTAAGAACCCCACTGGCGGGGTAGAACGAACATGACCAGGATAACCACGAACAAGATGGCGTAGCGCGTGATGGAGCTTGAAGTCAGCTTACTCACCCAGGGCACCTGCGCCAGGTTGGCAAAGGACTGCCGGAGGCGGGCGTGGATGGTCCTGCGCCAGGTGCTGCGGCCGACGCCCCGGGCCAGCAGACCGCCGAACAGGCCGGAGAGAGCCAGGACACCGAAATTCATCAGCGCCCCGGGTAATGGGGGCTGGTTGAACAGATCTTGTTCGACCACCGCCGGGGAGAGAGCGCTGAGGTACTTACGCATGTCAACGCCGTTGGCGTAAAAGGAGCCAATGACGTATATCATGACACCCACTACCAGGCCGCTGACTGCGCCGGCAACCAACCCGGAAATCAGGGCCGCCGGGTAGGTGTCGGGATCCACTTCACGAGCGCCGCTGATTCCGGCCCAAATACCGATCAGGGCCAGGAAGATCACCAGGCTGGTGACTGTGTCGGCTGCGTCTTTGGGATTGGCACCATAAATTTTACCGATCAATGTGCCGGAGATGTTATTGAACCCAATCAAGATCAAAAAGATCAATACGATGGCAAAAACAGATCCGGCGCGTATGCCATTGCGAAGAGATGAAGACATCATACTTTCTCCTCAGATAGAACTTGTCCCAGGATTCCGGAAGGTCTGAAGATCAGTACCAGGACCAGGATTGAAAAAGCAATGACGTCTTTCAACTGGAAATCGATTCCCAGGGCAGCCGGGCCGACGGACTCTAAGATGCCCAGGAATAGACCACCGATCATGGCGCCTGGAATGTTGCCAATACCGCCCATTACGGCAGCCGTGAAAGCCTTGATGCCGGGAATAAAGCCGATGTAGTAGTAAACCAGGCCATTGTGCAGCCCCCACATCACACCGGCTGCGCCGGCCAGGGCGCCGCTGATGATGAAGGTCTTTCCAATGACGTCGTCCACATCGATTCCCATCAAGGCGGCCGTCCTTTTGTCCTGGGCAACGGCGCGCATGGCTTTACCCAGCTTGGTGCGCTGGACAATGACGAATAGTGCAATCATGAGCCCGATGGAAAGGATGATCGAAAGCACACCCGTGTAGGTGAAGATCACGTTACTGTCGCCGATGGGAATGCTCCACCCGGTTCCACGGGTCAGGATGGTCGGGTTGGTGTAATCACGTCGCGCCGGGCCAAACAACAGCTGGGCGGCGTTTTGAAGGAAGATCGAAGCGCCAATGGCGCTGATCAGGGGGACCAGGCGGGGCGCTCCGCGAAGCGGGCGATAGGCGATTCTTTCTAGAAAATACCCTGTGGTTGAGGCGACCGCCATCCCGATAATAAAGGCAATAATAACGGAGATTACCGGGTGAGCGTTCAAAAAATTCAAATTCGGGTCCGCAGCGGTAGGAACCTTCAGTGAGCGAAGCGCCTCAAACACAAAGTATCCACCGAAAGCACCACTCATCATCACTTCACCATGGGCGAAGTTGATCATCAAGAGGATGCCATAAACCAGTGTGTAACCAATGGCGATCAGGGCGTACATGCCTCCCAAGATCAAGCCGGAGATTGCAAATCGGGTCCAGGTATCTGCTCCATATCGCGCTTCAATAAAGACCACCGAGATAATCCGCCAGGCAATCAGCCCCAGGACAAGCGCCCCGAGGACGTACTGGGTGATTCGTCCGCTGGTCAGAGGTTTTTGGGTCGGCAGGGATATAGTATTTGATTTCATGGGCTTACAACATAGGATGAATTTTAAGAGGGGAATAAGAATTACGAAAACTTGGTGGGAAGGTGAGTACCCTCCCCACCAAGTTGACTTTCAGACAAACCGTCTTGAGCTTACTCGGCCTCGGTCCATGCGGCGTCTTTTACGACGTAGAAGGTCGGGCCAGAAGAGTTGCACTCACCGATTTCACTGCAGGTGATGGTGCCGGTCAGACCCTGGTAGTCGGTCAGGGTGCGCACAGCGGTGACGAGAGCGCCACGCGGGATGTACAGGTTCCCATCGCCGCCATCAATGGCTACAGATTTGACAGCGTAGACCAGGGCGGCCACGGAATCGTAACCGGTCCAGGTGTACGGAGAGAGGGAGCCGGAGGCCACACCGAACTCGGTCTGGTAGGCTTCGTCGAATGCGGTCTTGGCGTCAGACGCAGGCGGGATCAGGGAGGTACCGTAGGAACCTTCGCTGTTGGCGCCGGTGCGGTCGATGTAGTCCTGGCCGAAGGTGCCGTCACAACCGAAGAAGATAACGTCTTCCAGGCCGGACTGGGCCATCTGGTTCACGAGCACAACGCCTTCCTGCACGTAACCACCGTAGTACAGCGCTTCGGGATCCTCATTGGCAACCGAAGACAGCGGGGCGGTGTAGTCAGTTTCGCCGGGGGTGATGGCTTCGAAGGCCACGACCTCGCCGCCCAGGGCGGTGAATTCGTCGCGGACGACTTCGGCCAGACCCTGGCCATAGGACTGACCGTCGTGCATGATGGCCAGTTTGGTGACACTCAGGATGTTGTACAGGTATTCAGCCGCGTATTTACCCTGATCGGCGTCGGTGAAGGCTACCCGGTTGAACACAGCCGAACCCTTTTCGGTCAGAGCAGGATTGGTGGCCGAGGGGGACAGCATGGGCAGGCCAGCGTCTTCGTAGATGGGCATGGCCGCATCGGTCGCGCCGGAGAAGATATGGCCGGCAATGGCGACTACGGTCGGGTCAGAGACCAGTTTGTTGGCCACAGCCGCGCCACCCTCGGGGGTGCCGCCGTCGTCTTCAGTAACCAGCTCGAAGGCCCAGCCATCGATGTCACCGGCGTCCTGGATGGCGATGGTTCCGCCCTGGGAGATATCGGTGCCGAAGTTGGCGTTGTCGCCGGTCATCGGGGCGCCCATACCGATTTTCACGGTGTCGCCATCAGCGATCACGGCGCAGCCAAACTCATCGCTGGCGCAGGCTTCTGGTTCGCCGGCGGGAGCGGCCGCTTCATCTCCTGCCGGGGCAGGAACCGTGGCTGTAGCGGCTGGTTGGCATGCAGACAGCATGAGCGCAGCCAGCACTAGAACTACAAATACAAAACGTGCTTTCATCTTCAATCCTCCTTTGGATTATGTAATGCAACAGTCTTTCGACGGGTACATTCCGTAGAACCGGATCTGGATCCAACCTCCTTCAAATACGTTGTGCTCAACGAAGAGAGCAAACTGGCGAGGTTTACTCTCCGCTATCCATGGATAGTGATGCGTGGTTTAAAGGGGGAGAAATAAAGAAATGCGATACATCCAGATTGAAATGTGAATTATAGATGGATTTTCAGTTACTGGCTCACTTGTTCCAAACAGTATTTATCGAGCGGTTTGGAAAAAAACATTCTACTCATGATATAAAACTTGCCTTACTTTGTCAATAGTAAAATGGATGAATATTGTAGGTCATTTTTCCCGACCTGACTCGGCAATGATCACATTCGATGAAAATAGAAGGTGCGCGGAATTGCTTTTTGAATCCAGGTGGAATATAATGATTTCACTATATTCTTTCCGGGAGGAGGTTCGAATGGCTGGCGTAACATATGATCATGTGTGGAAGAAGTTTGGTGATTTTGTCGCGCTCAATGACCTGAACATCAAGATTGAGGATAAGGAGTTCCTGGTCCTGGTAGGACCCTCTGGGTGTGGTAAAACCACGGCCTTGCGCTGTCTGGCAGGGCTGGAAGACGTAACCGATGGTAAGGTCCTGATTGGCGACCAGGTTGTCAATGACGTAGCTCCCAAAGACCGGGATATCGCCATGGTGTTCCAATCCTATGCGCTTTATCCACATATGACTGTCTTTGACAATATGGCCTTCGGGCTGAAGCTGCGCAAAGTTCCCAAAGACGAAATCAAACGCCGGGTCGAGGAAGCGGCGCAAACGCTTGGCATCGAGCATTTGCTGAAACGGCGCCCGCGCGAATTATCCGGTGGACAACGCCAACGTGTCGCTGTGGGCCGGGCAATTGTCCGTGAGCCTAAAGTGTTCTTGTTCGATGAACCGCTTTCTAACCTGGATGCTAAATTGAGGGTCCAGACACGCGCGGAAATCAGCAAACTGCACCAGAGGCTGCAAACCACGTTTATTTACGTGACCCACGACCAGACCGAAGCCATGACAATGGCGACGCGTATCGCGGTGATGAACCGCGGGGTTTTGCAGCAGTTGGATACCCCTCAAAACCTGTACGACCGGCCGGCGAACCTCTTTGTGGCTGGTTTCATCGGCTCGCCTGCGATGAATTTCTTCCCCGCCCATCTGAAAAAAGATGGCAACGACCTCTTTGTGATTACCGAAAACTGGACGATCAAGATCCCGCCGACCCGGGCCGAGACCTACATGCCCCTGGCCGGTCGCGAAGTGATCTTTGGGATTCGCCCCGAGGACATCCACAATCCGGAATTTGCTCCGCCCGGAATCCATTCGGCGGCTGTCGAAGCTAAAGTGGATGTGACCGAGCTGATGGGGAACGAGATCCTGCTTTACCTGGCCCACGGCAGCGACAATATCTTTGTGGCCCGTGTTGACCCGCGTACCCGCTTCCAGATCGACGAGCGCGTTCAGGTAGTCCTGAACATGGATAATTTCCACATCTTCGATCCCTCTTTGGATAGCGAGAACCCGGCCGCGGTGCGGTAAAACCAGCTGAATCGATGATATAAGATGTAGCGCAAGTAGATTCTTGCGCTACATTCTTTTAACCCGAGGGGGTTCCCCAGAGGTCAGTCCAGCCCTGGGAAAAACGTTGTAAGGTTGGGGGTGATTATCGTACGTTCTGCAACCACTTGCGACCGGCGTATATGGCCAACATCCCGCCCAGCAGTGTGAAGGCGCCGACCAGGATAAAGGCGTCCTGCCAGAAACGCATGGGGAATAAGCGGATGAGTGAGTCCGAATAAGCGAACAGCCAGGTGTCGCCGGTGAAGAAGACCCGGTGGAAGGCGGTAAACAAGGCGCTGAAGCTCAATACGACCGCCACCAGGATGGTCACGATCAGCCCGATGGCCAGCCAACCGCCGCGTTTCAATCCGTAGAGCAATTCTACCAACCAGCCGGAGCGCCAGGCCCAGAATACCAGGGCGATCAGCGCCGCGCCGATCACGTACCAGGCGAAGATCATTTGCTTGACCAGAATCTTGACATCTAACATGTGGCTCAATTCGCGCGGGTTGTATAAAGAAGAACCATCGGCCAGGCGCTGATCGGCCAGGTATTCGATACCGGCATTGTTGGTTAAATAGTCGATTGAAATGGTAGCCCAATGCAGGCGTTCGTCGAGAGAAAAGCCGTACGTGTCGGGAGGGAACCCTGGGGCGCGGTATTCGAGCTGCGGGTAAATGGGGGTGATCAAAAGGCGGATGGCCGTCATCAGCAAGAAGACGGGGATTAAAAGGGTAATCATCCAGCTCAGTACGACAGGGTAACGATTCATTGCAAAGTCTCCATATCTCCGGAGAATAAAAAGGACAACACCATATTGTTGGTAATCCACTCGACCGGGGCCAGGTCGTCCGTAAATACCTGCTCGTTCAAATCGGGGGCCGGTTGCAGGTTGACGATAGTGCGTTGGAGGACCGCCATCAACATGGGATGCACGTCGGAACGACCGGAAAGATAGGCGTAGTTACGCAGCAGGTCATTGGCGTCTGTGGGCTGGGCGCTGGCATAAAGAATGGAATTGAAAGTGTCCGGGATGTCCATCACGTGGATGGAGGGGAACACGGTCGCGATCGTGCTGGCCAGGGCGTTGATCAGGCGCCGGTCGTTAGGCCCACGCCCGATGTTGATCACCATAACGCCATCCGGGGTCAGGTGATCGTAAACGATCTGGAAGAATTCCTGGGTGGTCATGTGGGCCGGGATGTAAGGCGGGCGGTAGGCGTCCACGCTGATCACCTGGTAGCGTTCCGGGCTATGCTCCAGGCCCCAGCGGCCGTCCTGGACGTGCACGTCCAGGTTGGGCTCGTTCATATCGAAATACGTCCTGGCGACCGACACGATTTTGGGGTCGATCTCGTACCCATCGATGTGGATGTTAGGATAGACGGCGCTGGCCTGATGGGCTGTGGTCCCGGCTGCCAGGCCGACGATGGCCAGGTTGTTAAAATTGGCCGGGTCGTAGGGGGCGGGGTTAAAAAAAGGGGCCACCAGCACCTGTTCCCAGGGGCCGTTGTAGATTAACTGATCGGCGTTGTAGATCGAGTGCACTCCCTGGCCTTCGTTGAGGCGCAGGTAGTAGTAACCGTCTTGTTCGAGGACCTGGATGTAATTGTAGTAAGACTCGGTCTCGTAGACCAGGCCGGGCGTGGCCTTGTCGCTGCCGCGGACGCCCAACCAGGCCAGGGCCAGGATGAGCACCGGGGTCCACAGGTATTTCAGGATCGAACGCCAGCCCGCCGTGGCCCACAGCCCGACCAGCCCAAAGGCCAACAGGACCCCACCGAAGAGTAAGAAAGTCCGGTAGGTGCCGATCAAGGGGATGAACACCAGGCTGGGTAGAAAAGTACCGATGAAAGATCCCAGGGTGGAGATGGCGTAAATTCGCCCGGAGATGCGCCCGGCCGTGGCCGGATCGTGGATGGCGAGGCGGATCGCGAAGGGCGACGCGGTTCCCAGCAGCGTGACGGGGATGATGAGCAGTACCAGCACGGTGGTAAAGGACCCGAACAACACTCCCAGCTCCAGCTGGTCGAAGGCATTGGCGGCGACGCGCAGTACGGGGCGAGAGGCCAGCGGGATGACTGCCGTGGTCAAACCGGCCCAGATCAAGATCTGGTAGAAGGTGGCGAAGTAGGGTGAGCGATCGGCCCACCGGCCACCGACAAAATAACCGGCGGCCAGGTAGATGAGGATGATTCCGATGATACTGGCCCACACCAGGTTGCTGGTCCCAAAAACGTTGCCTAACAGACGGGAGGCGGCCATTTCGACGCCCATGGAAGTCATTCCGGAGATAAATACAGCGATATAGAGGTAACGTTTCATGTTGATCGCAGTCGATTGCCTGAAGAAGAGATTGGGTAACGACTCAGCCTGAGGCGGAAGAGGCCTGTATATGAGCCGTTACCAAACTGGTATCCGATCCAATGGTGTCATTATACCGTAGGGTAGCCTGGGGATGGAACATTGAGAGCGGTTTAAGACTGCCCGGCGCAAAGATAATTCTTATGAACAGACGTTATAATACATGGGTGTCCGTAATGATCCAGTCACGACGGGGGAGGAAATTTCCTCGAACGGGCAGCAGCGTTGGCGATGTTCAATGCATCAATGAGGGACAAACATGAAGTATTTAACTGTAAGCCAGATGAAGAAGGTTGAGAAAGAAGCCAACGAAAAAGGCGTTTCCTATGAACAGATGATGGAGACGGCCGGAAAAGGCGTTGGTCAAATAGTAGCGGATAACTACGAAGACGTACCCCGGCGAGGGGTACTTGGCCTGGTAGGACCGGGAAATAATGGTGGCGACACGTTGATTGCCCTGGAGTATTTGGCTCGACAGGGATGGAAGGCGTTAGCGTATTGTATCCGCCCGCGGCTGGAAAAGGATGCCCTGGCCCAGCGCCTGCGCAGCGCCGGTGGCGAGCTGGTCGCCGCGGCGGAGGATAAAGATGGGGAAACCCTGGAAGCCTGGTTATCAGAGAGCGACGTCCTTCTGGACGGGCTGCTGGGCACCGGGACCAGGCTGCCCTTGAAACCCGAATTTGCCCAGCTCTTGAACCGTGTGGCCGCGTTCCAGCCTGGGCCCCAGGTGGTGGCAGTCGACTGCCCTTCGGGGGTAGACTGTGACCGGGGAACGGTGGCGGATGAAACGCTCGCCGCCGATGTGACCGTGGTCATGCAGGCGGTAAAAGCGGGTTTGTTAAAATTTCCAGCATTCAATAAAGTAGGACGGATTGAAATGGTTGACTTGAATCTCCCCTCTGAACTGGCCGGGCTCGAGGATAGCCATGCCCGGGTGTTGGACCACGACATCGTGGCCGGTCTCCTGCCGGAGCGCCCCAATGACGCCCATAAGGGTACCTTTGGCACGGCGTTGATTGTAGCCGGTTCGATCAATTACACCGGTGCGGTGCTGCTGGCCGGTAGGGCGGCGTACCGGATCGGTACCGGACTGGTGCGTATGGCGATCCCTGGGCCGCTGCACCTGGCCCTGGCCGGGCACCTGCCGGAAGCGACCTGGGTGATCTTGCCCCACGAGCAGGGTGTGATCTCTGCCAATGCCGGGGACGTGTTGATCCGCCACATGGAACGGGTGACGGCGATGCTGGTAGGCCCCGGGTTAGGCCAGGAGAACACCACGGGTGAATTCCTCCAGCACGTCATCGGCAGCAAACCCTCGCGGGCGGCCAAAGGGACGATCGGTTTTCTGTCCGGGCCCCAGGAAAACAACGAGACAAATTCGGTGCACATCCCTCCGCTGGTGATTGATGCAGACGGGCTCAACTTGTTGGCCAAGATCCCGGACTGGTCGAACAGCCTGCCCCGGCCGGCTGTGTTGACGCCGCACCCGGGCGAAATGGCTCGCCTGACCGGCTTGACCAGCGAGGAAATCCAGCAAGACCGGCTGGCTGTGGCAAAGAAATATGCGGCTGAATGGGACGCCGTCGTGGTACTCAAAGGCGCCCTGACGGTAGTAGCTGCACCCGATGGCGCAGCCTCGATCGTGCCTGTGGCAACCCCGGCCCTGGCCAGGGCCGGCACGGGCGACGTATTGGCCGGTATGGTGTGTGGATTACTGGCGCAGGGCGTCGAACCCTATGCGGCCGCTTGCGCCGCCGCCTGGATCCATGCTGAGGCCGGTCTGGCTGCCGCCGAGTGGGTGGGTGGCACAGCCAGCGTGCTGGCCAGCGACGTGCTGGATGCCGTCCCCGAGGTCATCCAGGGACTCCAATGAGGAAATGGGGCGGGTCCCCGATCGGATAGTTGAATAGATAAATCATCAAAAAAAGAACCCCGTAGCACGGGGTTCTTTTAAATGGCCAGGAAAATAATTTGCCGGGGATTAAGCTTCGGCCGGTTTGTCTTCTTCGGAGGCTTTGGGCTGCATGGCATCGCCCAGCTTGGTGCGCTGGTCGTCCATGATCACTTTGCCCTTCTGTTGAAGCTCATCGGCGCGCTGTTTGGTAACCTGGGCGAGTTCATCGAACCGGGTGCGTGCTTCAACCGCGGCGGCTTCGGCCTGGGCATAGGCTTCCTCGACTGATTCGGATGCTTTATCCTTTAATTCGATGGCTTTTTCTCGGATCTGGGTCCGAGTTTCCGCACCGGACTGCGGGGCCATAAGCAGGGCAGAAACCGCGCCGGTGAGCCCCCCGACAATAAAACCAATCAAGAATGCACCAAATTCGTCTCTTTCAGACATTATTTGCTCCTTTCCATGCAAATACAACAGCTCTTAATTTTCAATTAGATGGCTTGCTTTGCGTCACTGGCGACCAGGACGTACCAACTCCGAGATCTTCTTTAGCCCGGCCAGGTATTGGTTCAGTTTGATCACTGGCTCGGTCAGGTTATTACTCATGAAGGTCACTGTCCCTCGCAGGGTGTTGACGGTCTCGTTGGTCGATTTGACGATGGGACGGATCTCGTTCTGTAATAAATTGATCAAGATAGCCAGCTGGACGATCAAAATGACCAATGCCACGCCGATGACCAACGATTCAAGCGCCATGAGAATAATGAAGATGTCGCGGATGTGACTGGTGCCAGCCGAGTCTTGATTGACCAGAAAAACGACCCCAGCAATCAATACTGCCAGGATCACCACGACGGCGACAACGGCTATCCATGCTTTCCCACCACCGTTGGTCTGTGCTTCTACTGCGCCAGGCGCTGGCTCGAGGGCTTCATCGCCTGCCGCGCGAGGGACTTCTCCTGATTGATCCATATCTGTTCACCCCAATTATAGCATGAAGCTATTTGTGAATGTTTACCGGAATGGTTCGCTTTTCTTGGCCCGGTTTGTGCAAACCAGTGTGGCCATTATCCCCCCGTGGATATGACCTGTGGGTGCGGCACAAAGGGCTCTACCGAGTGTGTATTCCTCGGTTACCCCAGTATCATACCCATTATATATAGAACCGGGGAAATTTGGCAAATAAAAAGGCGGGCTGATAGGCCTTTTTACAAAATTGCCAACGGTCTGCTTGCCGGCAGGTAGCTCTAGGGGCGCGTTCTTGCACCCCATGGCGGTGAAAATTGCGTATGAACAGCCAATGGAATGGGTTAAAGCCTGATACCTCTGGCGTGCAAGAAACGCGATTTTGTCGCAAGGCCAACGCATCTACATTGCCAGATCCGTTGGCTGCCCTTTTCCACTCCCCCCGCCCTTAAGGGCGGGGATTTAGGGGTCGGTGACAGCATTATTCATAGAAAAATGGTAACCACTCAGCCGTTAGCGCAAAGCAGCCCATTCACCCCCAAAATCGGAGAACCTTTCTTCTCAGGCTGAGTAGTTACGAAAAATGTTTTGATAGGTTTGCCCTGCATTTTGTAGCGAAAAAATTTGCAAGATCGCGGGCTTCATGTTAAACTTACCCGTTACGATGTACATCAATACTCGCTTCTTCCTTTTCCTGGCGGCAGTGCTTTCCGGGATGGGCTTTTTCCGTCCGGAGCAAAGCTTGAATGTCGACTCTCCACAACGGGGGGACGTCTTGCAGGGCGTCGTGTCGATCGTGGGGAGCACCAATGTGGCCGGCTTCCAATCCGCTGAAGTCTCGTTCGCTTACGGCGGCGAGGGCGAAGGGGGTTGGTTCCTGTTGGAACGCCTCGATCATACCACCCAGAAAGACGTCCTGGCCGTGTGGGACACGACCACCATCACGGATGGTGATTATCGTTTGCGCGTGCTGGTCACCCTGGAGAACGGCGAGCAGTTGGAAAAAATAATCGAAGGCCTACGGGTGCGTAATTACACCCCCTTCGAAGTTCAAGAGGAGCCAGAAACGGCCGTCGTAGAAGCAGCGGATCAGGTATCTGTGACGGTTACACCCACCTTTGTTGTTACGGCGACACCGTTACCGGTTAACCCAGCCAGCGTTACGACTCAACGATTGTTAAATGGATTGGTGATGGGCGCATTAACGACAGGGGGACTGTTCTTCGTATTGGGGCTGTACCTGTTTTTGCGTAATTTGATTCGCCGGTAGTCGATGTAGATATGAAGAAAGGATTGATCGGTCTCATGCAGCGTTTGGGTGAGATGGTATTGCCATTGCGTGCACACAAGGACGCCGGTGGAGAAAATTCCACCTTTATTGTGGTCGGCCTGGGAAACCCTGGACGCGAGTATAAGGATACTCGCCATAACGTCGGGTTTATGGTGATCGATTCAATCAGCGCGGATCTGGACATTAAGATCAGCCGGGTACAATCGAAAGCGTTGGTCGGGCAGGGCCTGGTGCAGGGGTACAAAGTGATCCTGGCAAAACCGCAGACATACATGAATCTTTCCGGGCAGGCCGTGTCTGGCCTGCTACGTTTCTATAAAGTACCGTTGGACCATCTGCTGGTGGTGCATGACGATCTTGACCTTCCTTTGGGTACCTTGCGAATGCGCCCGGATGGGGGCTCAGGGGGACAAAAAGGCCTGGCTTCGATCATCCAACAACTGGGGACCCAGGCCTTCCCGCGTTTGAGGATCGGGATTGGGCGCCCGCCAGGGCGGATGCCAGCCTCTGATTACGTCTTGCAGACCTTTTCCTCGGGTGACAAAGAAACGCTGCAGGCTGTACTGGATCGCGCTGTAGCCGCCGCCAACGCCTTTATCCTGCACGACCTCAACTATGCAATGAACCAGTTCAACGGTGCACTTGAGCATGAGTAATATTGCCCTGGCGTCGATTGCTGCCCTACCTGAATATGAGCAAATCTTAGCTGACCTGCGTTCGGGGGAACACCTTCCGGGGCAGGGTCTGCCGCGCGCGGCGCGACTGCCACTTCTGGCCCAGCTGTATGCCGACTTGAACTGCCCGATCCTGTATCTGACCGGACGTTTCGACCGGGCGCTGACTTATCTGGACGAGCTGGGTTTCTGGGCCCCGGAGGCGCCGCGCCGGGGGTTCCCGGAGCCCAATCCTTTGTTTTACGAACGCGCTGCCTGGGGGGCCGGCGTGCGGCGCGACCGCATCCAGGCCCTGACCTCTCTGGCCGTCTACCACATCCACGGCGCAGCCAGGCCGGATAAGCCACCGGTCATCGTGGCCCCGGTTCGCTCGGTGATGGCGCGCACCCTGCCACGGCGTGATTTTATCAAGCAGAGCAAGTTATTGAAGACCGGCCTGGAGATCTCCCCGGAAGGGCTGCAGCGCCAATGGGTCGAGATTGGTTACCAGGCGGCCGAGATCGTCCTGGAGCCCGGGCAGTTCTCCCGCCGGGGCGGTTTGTTGGATATCTGGCCACCTGCCGAGAACCACCCGGTACGCCTGGATTTCTTCGGCGATGAGATTGACAGCATGCGTCGCTTCGATCCGGCAACCCAACGGACCATCCAGCGCATCGACGCCTTGTTGGTGACACCGGCCCGAGAAGTATTGAAATCGAAGCTCGAAGCCGAAGTGCTGCCCCTCGACGAGGAAGAGTTTTATCTGCCTGTGGCCCACCCCATGCCGGCCAGCATCCTGGACTACCTGCCGCAGCACTCCCTGGTACTGGTCGACGACCTGGACTATTTGCAAAGCACGGCAGCCGATATCGAGGAACAGGCCGTCAAGCTGCGCCTGGACAGTATCCGAGAAGGCACCTTGCCCGAGGATTTTCCGGTGCCGTACATCTCCTGGTCTGAGATTCAGGATATGCTTGGCGCTCACACCTGGTTCGAGCTGGGGCATACCACTGCCCTGGATGATTCTCCGCTGGCGGCGCGTTTCACCCCCGGGCCTCGTTTTGCCGGGCGGATGAAGCACGTCATGGATTACATGGTCGAGCTGTGCGAAAAACGGGACACAGTCGTGGCCGTCTCCCGGCAGGCCAACCGGCTGAAAGAGCTATGGTCGCAGACCCAGGGTATTGACGAGCTGACCTGCACCCCGCAGTGTATCGATGGCACTTTGAGCGATGGGTGGGTGCTCGATCTGGTCGATGGTAGACGCTTGAGTCTCCTGACCGACAGCGAGATCTTTGGTTGGGAACGTCCCCGGCCACGCCAGCGGCGCAGCCCGGCGGCCGAGGCTCCGGAGGCGTCCTACAACGACTTCAAACCCGGTGATTGGGTCGTTCACGTCGATTACGGCATCGGCCGCTACATCGGTCTGGTGCAGCGTACCCTGGAAGGGGCGGAACGCGAGTTCCTGGCGGTCGAATACGAAGATGGAGACCAGTTGTTCGTCCCCGTACACCAGGCTGACCGCCTGGGACGGTACATCGGTTCGTCTTCCGAAGACCCGACTCCAACCCGCCTGGGTACGGCCGAATGGGCCAACACCAAGCAGCGCGTGCGCGAGGCCGTGGAAGAGGTGGCCCGCGAGCTCCTGGAACTGTACGCCCGGCGGCAGCTGGCGCGCGGGGTGGCCTTCCAACCGGACACGGCGTGGCAGAAGGAACTCGAAGCCAGCTTTCCCTACATCGAAACCGAAGACCAGATTCGGGCAATCCGCGAAGTCAAAGAAGACATGGAAAGCGTGCGGCCTATGGACCGCCTGTTGTGCGGGGATGTAGGCTATGGTAAGACGGAAGTGGCCTTGCGGGCCGCCTTCAAAGCAGTTATGGATGGTAAACAGGTTGCCGTGCTGGTGCCGACCACGGTATTGGCCCAGCAACATTTCGAGACTTTTTGCCAGCGCCTGGCGGCCTACCCGGTGACGGTGGAAATGCTGTCGCGGTTCCGTTCGCAGCGTGAACAGGACACCATCTTGAAAAACCTGGTGAATGGATCGATCGACATTGTCATCGGCACCCATCGACTGGTACAGCCGGACGTGCAGTTCAAAGACCTGGGGCTGGTGATCATCGACGAAGAGCAGCGCTTTGGTGTGACCCACAAGGAATATCTGAAACGCCTGCGCAC
>JAAZNB010000371.1 GCA_012798515.1 Chloroflexota bacterium | reverse complement strand
GACCTGCTAAAATCCGACTTTGCCTTGAATCCGGATACCGGCATGATCGACGCCGACACACCCAGCATTACGTACGGGCTGCGCGGGCTGGCATATTTCGAGATACGCGTTTATGGCCCGGAACACGATCTGCACTCCGGTCTGTTTGGCGGCGCGGTCCACAACCCGGCCCAGGTACTCTGCGAACTGATCGCCGGCATGCACGATCAGGACGGCAAAATCACCTTGAAGGGCTTCTACGACCACGTCATCTCTCTCACAGAGGATGAACGCAAAGAACTCGCCCGGTTGCCGTTGGGTGATGACATCTACTTGCAGCAAACCGGCGTACCGGCCCTGTATGGCGAAGCAGGCTATACCACCATCGAGAGAATTGGCGCCCGTCCGACCCTGGATGTCAATGGTTTGTACTCCGGGTACACTGGTGAAGGATCCAAGACCGTCCTCCCCGCCTGGGCCATGGCCAAGATCTCGATGCGCCTGGTACCCGACCAGGATCCGAGCGAAGTCGAACAACAGCTGCTTCGCTATATGGAAGAAAATGCACCCAAGACGGTCACCTGGAAAGTCATTTCGCACTCCTGCGCTCCGGCTTCCATGTCCGATCCCAACCATCCTTCTGTCAAAGCCCTGGCAAAGGCTATGGAACAGGTCTGGCACGTCGCCCCGGTGTTCAAACGCGAAGGCGGCAGCGTCCCGGTGGTCGGCGACATGCAGCGTGTATTGGGCATCGAATCAATTTTGACCGGGTTCGGTCTGCCGGATGACAACATCCACGCCCCCAACGAAAGAATGCACCTGCCGACCTGGTACCGTGGCATAGATACGATCGTTAATTTCATATATAATCTAAGGGAAAAAAGTTAGAGGTAAAATCATGTCGTCTGAGAGATTACCATCCTATGGCGGACAGGCCCTCATCGAAGGTGTGATGATGCGCGGCAGCCGGTACGTGGCTGCGGCAATGCGTTCGCCCGACGGAGAAATTGTCGTCGATACGAAAGAGCTGCCGGCGATCTATAAAAGTAACCTGCGCAAAATTCCGTTTTTGCGCGGCTTGATCATGCTGTGGGACGCCATGGGGTTAGGCATCGAATTCCTCACCCGCTCTGCCAACGTCCAATCCGACGAAGAGGAAAAGATCGAAGGCCCGGCTTTCTACCTGACCCTGGCCGTTTCGTTGTTGGGCGGGGCGCTGGTATTTTTCGTGGGTCCGGCTGCGTTGGGCCATTTCTTCGAATCACTCACCGCCGCCAATGGTTGGTGGGGCAATCTCATCGAAGGGGCCATCCGGCTGGTATTGATTGTGGGTTATATCTGGGCCATCGGTAAGATGCCCGACATCAAACGGGTTTTTGCCTATCACGGAGCTGAGCACAAAACCATCAACGCTTTCGAAGACGGCGCTGTGCTCACCCCGGAAAACGTCTCCAGGTATTCACTCGAACATCCCCGCTGTGGTACCGCATTTCTGTTGACCCTGGTGATCTTTTCGATCATCTTGTTTTCACTCCTCGGACCGCTGCCCATTGGCTGGAGATTGGTCAGCCGCATCGTGCTCCTGCCCTTGTTAGCCGGTGTTGCCTATGAATATCTACGTTGGACGGCCAATAACATCGAGAATCCTTTGGTGTGTATCTTGATCAAACCCAACCTTGCCCTCCAGCATCTGACCACCCGCGAGCCCGATCTATCCATGTTGGAAGTCTCCATTTCGGCGTTCCAGGCCATGCTGGCTAAAGAGACCCAACAGGAAGATGCGGTCCCCGTAGACCAGACTGCCTCTACCCCGGTCACCGTCCTCTCCGATTAAATACGTCCGGCAGGATTTCAATCCAACGCTTGATTCCAATCACAGAGACACAGCTATCAAAGCTGTGTCTCTGTAGTTTCATTGGGGGGACCTCACCCAAACGCCCCAGCTCGACCATTGACAGCCGGCTTGCAAACGTTATACTGTGTACAGACCAATTTAAGGTAGCAAAATAATCATCATGAAACCCTGGCAATTGGTTCTCCTGGGAATTTTCTTTGGCCTGCTCTCGGCCGGCGTCATCCTCCTGGTAGCCCTGTCACCGCGCGGCGAACCCATCGTCTTACAGCCACCCCCCACCTCTTTACCCTACCAGGTTTACGTCAGTGGAGCCGTCTATTCTCCGGGTTTATACAGCCTTGCTCCGAATGCACGCCTGGCCGAGGCAGTCGAACTGGCCGGCGGGTTACTTCCAGAGGCGGACATTCGCCAGGTCAATCTGGCCGCGCCCCTTTCCGATGGCGAGTCGATCTACATACCTGCTGCCGGCGAACAATTTTCCTCCCTGAAGCCAGATGACTCAACCGGCCCTCAGGCCTCTGAAGCGTCTGAGGCACACATCGTTTACCCCCTGGATCTAAACGCTGCCTCCCAAAATGAACTTGAATCCTTACCTGGTATTGGGCCGCAAAAAGCCATGGAAATCATCGCTTTTCGCCAGGCCAATGGCCCATTCGCAACGGTAGAGGGTCTTCTGGATGTGCCTGGAATCGGGCCGGCAACGCTAGAAAATATCCGCCCCCAAATTACAGTCACCGGAGACTGAGGGCTCTAGATTGGGAGCCAGCCCATGGAGGGCGGCTATTAAATAAGAACAGGCGTTAGGAGCGTTAGGCCAACCTGACGCTCCCCATATCCATCAAACCAGGCTCGTTCGCCGGCTTTACAAATGACCTGGGGAGGACAGCCTCCAGGTATTTATTTGCATCTTTCAAAAGGGTATAATGAAAGCCATGGAAACCAAGCAAAGATTAGAACAGGCATTACATGATGCCATGCGGGCACAAGACGATGTCAGCAAGCGGACCATCCGGATGGCCCTGTCCAGTATGAAATTGGAGGAAGTCGCCCAAGGGTCGGCCCTGAATGAAGACGCAGTGATCGCCATCCTGCAAAAAGAGGTCAAGCTCCGCCAGGAGGCTATTCAGGACGCACAGAAAGCCAACCGGGCAGACTTGGTGGAGAAGAACGAGGATGAGATCATCGTCCTGCAGAAGTTCTTACCCCAACAGCTGTCTCCGGAAGAGCTGCACCAGCTGGCTGAAAGCGTTATCGCCGAGTTAAACGCGTCTGGCCCGGGTGACATGGGCAAAGTGATGAAGGCCTTACTTCCTCAGGTAGCCGGTCGTGCTCCCAATGACCGGGTCAGCCAGGCCGTAAGGCAAATTCTAACCACTTAAGTCATGCTTGCCGCAGTCAAAAGTCGCTTGAATCTCATCACCAACCGCATGTTTTTGCGGCTGGTATTGTTGGTGTTGGTCAGTATTGCTGCCTTTGCAGCTCTTAACCTTAACTTTTCGATACGCCCCTCGACCTATTCATTTCAATTGGGTGACGTCGCCACCCAGGATATTCAAGCGCCGAGCTCGCTTTCCTATACCAGTGAAGTCCTCACCGAGCAGGCTCGTCTCGATGCCGAGAATGCCGTAGCGCCCATTTATCTGCCTGCCGATCCTTCCATCTCCCGCCGGCAAATCGAAAAAATGCGTATGGCGTTTCAATTCATCACCATCGTCCAGGCCGATCAGTACGCCACACGGGAGCAGAAGATCTCCGATTTAATGGCCATTGAAGCGGCCACCATAGACCGCTCCACAGCCGAATCGATCCTGGCGCTGGACCAGGATGCCTGGAAAGACGTACAAGACGAATCGCTACACGTCCTGGAATTGGTCATGCGCAATACGATTCGAGAAGACGAGATCAACGAATCGATTCGCAGCGTTCCCACCCTGATCAACTTTTCCTTACCCGTCGAACAATCATCTGTCGTTTCGGCGCTGGTCACCCGCTTCATCACCGCCAATAGCTTGTTGAGCGAAGAACAGACCCAGGCAGCCCGGCTGCAAGCCCGCGAGAACACTGCCGAGGTCACCCGTCGTTTTATCGCCGGTGAGACCATCGTCCGCCGCGGACAGATTATCACACCCCTGATCTGGGAATCGTTGAACCAGTATGGCCTGATCAAATCGGGCCGCGATTACAACGATCTGGCCGCCACCGGCATACTGGTTCTTGTCATCACCATCTTTATTGCTCTGTATTTTAACCGGCGCAGGCTTTCCTTGCTGCAAGACTTTCGCAGCTTGTTGATGGTCTCTTTCAACTTCATCCTGTTTCTAATTGGCGCCCGGCTGATCATTCCCAACCATACCATCGTTCCATATATCTTCCCCCTGGCCGCTTTTGGCCTGACCATCGGCTCCCTGTACTCGATGGAAGTGGGGATGGTCTTATCTCTTCTCTTGAGTATTCTCGCTACTTTCGGGTTATCGCCCAATCTTGAGCTGCTTCTATATTTCGTCCTACCGACCCTGTGTGGCATTCTGGTGTTAGGCAAAGGTCCCCGGGTAGCCAATTTCTTCGTCGCCGGCCTGGCCGTAGGCATCTTTGGAAGCGCCATTATCCTGGCTTATCGCCTCACAGACAACAGCACAGACTGGATTGGCCTATTGACCCTCGTCCTGGCTGCCTTCTTGAATGGGGCAGCCTCGGCCGGCATGACCCTGCTCTTACAATACATTTTCTCTCAGGTTCTGGGCCTGACTACTGCCTTGCGTCT
>JAAZNB010000370.1 GCA_012798515.1 Chloroflexota bacterium | reverse complement strand
ATTTAAGTATTGACTTTTCTCCTGGGAGTATGTTACACTACGCAAGATGTTGGCGGTGTAGAGCCGCATAATTTTTGGGAAAGGAGCTCCGATGAACAAGGCCAATATGTTTATTACCCTTACGGCGTTTGGATATCTCACCATCGATGTTCGTGATGTCTACAATCAGCCTTGTCGGAGTGCGCCTTTTGCCCGCTAGAGTCTCCTTTTGAAGTCAAACGGCCACGGCGTACTCCACAAGTACCGTGGCCGTTTTTTTATCCTGTTTCCAGGAAGAAAAGGGCCCGGTACCCACCGTGGCCCTTTTTCTTTGATTTGAGGATTGAAGCGTCTGGATGAATGATGCAAAAGCGTGTATGTATCGAAGTGGGGATGGGTATGCACAATGCCAGAGAAGAAAATACTCTGAAGGTGAAAACCGGAAGGGAGGTCAGCATGTTTGAGACGCTGATGGTTGAGGGAGGATACCGGATCGATTACGTCAATATCCAGGCGCAGGGGCGCCCGGGAGCTCTGGCTTTCTATGTGCGCGGCGATCTAGATGGGAAGCTGCCTTACAGCCTGCGGGCCAAACGCCATTTGCAGGCCGGGCTGTCGGTAATCCAGCGCTCACTGGACCTGCAGAAGCTGGTGGCTGTATATATGGACGTCAACTCCTCGGTTGACCTGGCGCGTCCGGCTTATAACCAGTTGAAAACCGACCTGCGCGCCGGCCTTTTCCGCCGGGTGTTCGTATTTGCCACGTCTGACCTGGTGGACGGCCCGCTGGTGGAAGATGATATGCGCCATTTGTATGCAGAGCTGGGCGGTTTCGAGGTACTGGTCCGTGTCCAGGATTTCGAACGAGTCGAAAGCGTGGTGAGCCATTCCTTATGGCGCTTGGCATTGGATAAAAAGGTGCAACAATGTCACATGCAGTAATCGTGGATGACATCTACAAAAAATTTGGCAAGCCGGGCACTCCCTTCTGGCGGCGTATGCTGGCGGCCGGGAAAAATGATCACAATGGGTACACCCCCGGCGCCGCCCAGGGCAACGGGCACACTCCGGCCGGCGGCGGATATATCGTGGCCGTGGACCACGTTTCTTTCAGCATTCAGGAAGGCGAGATCTTTGGCATTCTGGGCCCAAATGGCGGTGGGAAATCGACCCTGATCCGCCTGATGGCTACCCTGTTGATCCCGGACGGCGGCTCTATCCAGGTGTTCGGCCAGGACGTGGTCCGTCATCCGGCGCAGGTGCAGCGCATGATCAACCGCGTCAGCGTCGAGGCTTCCTTTTTCAAAAAACTCTCCCCGATGGAAAACCTGCTTTACGGAGCGCGGTTGTACGGACTAGGGGCAGCGGATACCCGCCGGAAGGTGGTCGAGATTCTCACGCACCTGGGCCTGGATACCCGTTCGATCTACAGCCCAATGGAAGAGATGTCGCGCGGTATGCAGCAAAAAGTTGCCATTGCCCGGGCCTTACTTTCCCGGCCGCGCTTGCTGCTCCTCGACGAGCCTACCACCGGCCTGGACCCGCGTTCGAAACGAGACGTGCAGGCGGTGATTCGCGATTTAAGCCGCAACCAGGGCGCCACTATCCTGCTTACTACCCACGACATGAACGAGGCGGATACCCTGTGTGACCGCATCGCCATCATGGACAGCGGCCGGGTCAAGGCCCTGGATACGCCCACCGGTTTGAAGAAGCTGATTGCAACCCAGGAGAGGATGGAGCCGACCCTGGAAGAAGTATTTCTGGAGCTGACCGGTAAACAATTGGCCCTTGAAGGAGACGAACTATGATCCTGTTGCAGCGATCCTTGTACCAATCCGCCACCCTGCGGCTTGACAGCGTCGACCTGGAGAAAGATCCATCCATCGAAGCGGCCTGGACGGAGGCGGACACAGACCTGGCCGATTTCTACCGGATCAAGGCTTCTGACCCGTTGCGGCCCAAAGCAGCCTTCGAAGTGCGCCAGTTCTATGCGGACATGCTCAAACAGATGGAAGATGCACGGGATGTGGTGCATTTCTCGGTGCGTACGCGCCAGGAGGAGCGCCTGATTGGCTTTGTCCATTTTCACCGCATTCTGTGGGTGCACCGTTCGGCCGTGTTGGTGATGGGTTTTGGGGAGCGTGATTATCGCCAGGCCTGCCTGGCAGAGACCCTGGATCTGTGTTTACGCTTTGCCTTCAACGAAATGAATTTATACCGTATCACCGTCGACGTGCCGGAATACGACCAGGCGCTTATGGAGACCCTCCAGGCGGCCGGGTTCCGCCAAGAAGTGCGTTTGCGCCACATGCTCTACCGCAATGGCCGGTATTGGGACAACGTCCTGATGGGGCTGTTGGAGAGCGAGTGGGCCGGGCGTGGGGAGGTGGAAGGATGAACGAAGAACTGTTACGCGGAGAGCTGGTATACCTGCGCACCCCCGAACCCGAAAAACAATCCGAGATCGCGGCGCAGTGGCTGCACGATAGTGAGTATTGGCGCCTGGCTGACTGTGGCCCGGCTGTACTGTGGACGCCTGGCCAGCAAGAAGACTGGTTGAAGAAGACCATGTCCGGCGTGGCCTTTATGATCCATACCCTGGAGGATGACCATATCATCGGCTCCCTGGATTTGACGAGTATCGATGTGGTCAACCGCAATGCCTGGTTGGGGATTGGCATCGGCGAACGCCAATATTGGGGCGGCGGGTACGGCAGCGACGCACTACGGATCATCCTGCGATACGGTTTCCAGGTATTGAACCTGAATAGGATTAGTTTGAACGTCTACGAATATAACCCGCGCGCCATCCGCGCTTACGAGAAAGTAGGCTTCGTGCGCGAGGGCGCCTTGCGCCAGTGGATTCAACGAGATGGCCAGCGTTGGGATTTGGTTTTTATGAGTGTTCTTCGCCAGGAGTGGGAGGCCTGACCGGCTGATCCTGGCCAGGAGGTTGTATGGCGACAGTAGGCTACCAGTTACGCGCTTCGTACGCGTTTGTGGAGCGCAATTTTAATTTAATCAAACGTTACTGGTCCTGGGAACTGGTCTGGTTGGTGTATTCGATTGCCGACTGCCTGGCGGTCAGTTTTATCGGCCTGGGGATGGAACAGATTGGCGGCGGCCAGAACATCGATTCGAGTTACCTGGTGCTCTATCTCTTGATCGGCACCCTGGTCTGGCGCTTCCTCTCCACGATTTTCTATTGGATCACCGATCTGATCTCGGTGGAGCGCTGGGAAGGGACCATTGAATACACGTTGATGGCGCCCATCGGGCGTATCTTTCACATGGCCGGACAGACGTTCTTCTCGGTGGTTTACAGCCTGGTCTTCACCGGGGTGATCCTGCTGGTGACCACCCTGGTGTTCGACCTCGACCTGGCCAAGGCGAACTTGTTGGGCGGCACGGTGATGCTCCTGGCGGGTAGTTTTTCATTCGTGGGCATCGGCATCATGGCTTCGGTCTTACCCTTGTTGTTCCCCGAACGCGGCTCCCAGATGACACACGTGTTCATTGCCCTGCTGCTCCTGGTCTCGGGGGTCTATTACCCCATCAGCGTCCTGCCCGGGGTACTGCGACGGGTGGCGCTGTTCTCGCCGGCGACTTACGTTCTGGACGGCACGCGCCATGCCATCCTGGAGGGGTATGCGGTGGGCCAGTTGTGGCCCTACATCTGGCCGGCGCTGGTGATGGGGGCGCTGCTCATCCCGGCCGGGCTGTGGGTCTTTCGCCAGGCCGAGCTGTATGCCAAGCGCACCGGTAAACTGCACCGCAACGGTTGATCCCGGCCGGGATTTTGCCCATCTCGCTTCCAGTGTTATACTTCGGTGAAACTCGGGGAAAAGGATGGTGAAAGCGGATGGAAGATCAGGTGTGTATTAAAGCTGTTATCTGGGATATGGGTGGGGTGATCATGCGCACCCAGGATCCTGAGCCGCGCAGCAAACTGGCGGAGCGCTATGGCCTGACGCGCGCCGGGCTGGAAAAGATCATCTTTGGCAGCGATTCTGCCCAGCTGGCCGAAGCAGGCAAGATCACAGGCGAGCAGCACTGGCGCAACATGAGCGCCCAGTTCAGCCTGGATGAGGTTGGGCTGGCCGATTTTCAGACCAGCTTCTGGGGAGGAGACCGGGCGGATGGTGAACTGGTGGAATACATCCGCTCCCTGCGCCCCCAATATCGCACGGCTTTGTTGAGCAATGCCTGGTCTACAGCCCGGCTGGAAATCAGCCAGGCATACGACGTCCTGGACGCCTTCGACCTGAGCATTTTCTCCGCCGAGGTCAATCTGGCGAAACCCGACCCGGCCATCTTTCGACTGGCGATAGAGCGGCTGGGGATCCTGCCCCAAGAGGCCATCTTCGTGGATGATTTCATTGCCAACGTGGAAGCAGCTGCCCGGCTGGGGATTCACGCCGTGCAGTTCCATAATACGGCTCAGGCGCACGGCGACGTAGATGCCTTGCTGAGGCGCTCCATATGCGCGTGATGACGTCCACAACCCAACAAGCGTGGGGGATGACGTGAAGCTGGCCATCAAAAGAGAAGAGATCCGCATCGGCGTCGTCTCGGATACGCACATCCCCGACCGTATCAAGGGCCTGCACCCGGCACTGCTGCCGGCATTACGCGCCAGGCAGGTGGACCTGATCTTGCACGCTGGAGATATCAGCACGCCGCGCGTCTTGGCGGAATTGGAGCAGGTGGCCCCGGTGCTGGCGGTGCGCGGTAATCGTGATTTTGCCTTCTGGGGTAAGCTGCCCCTGGTGCAGACCGTCGAAGTGGGCTCAGTCCAGATCGCCATGATGCACGGGCATGGTAACTGGAAGAATTATCTATGGGACAAGTGGCAGTACGTGCGGGAGGGATATCGACTGGAGCGTTATCACCCGCTGCTGTTGGGCACCGTCCCGGACGCCAGAGTCATCATATTTGGGCACACGCACCGTCCGGTCATGACCTGGCAGGCGGGGAGAATGTTGTTCAATCCTGGATCTGCGAGCAAAATACTGCGCGCATTTGACCCAACTTTTGGTATAATACGGGTTCGGCATGGGCATATTATCGAAGGGGAAATCGTCGATCTACAGGGGGACGGACAGGCACCAGCATCACGCCCACTGGCCAGGGATTAACAGCTTGATCAAGATTAATTCTTAAAATATCTTGACCAATTCTGTTATCATTGATATAATTTTAGTTTGCGTACCCATGTATTTTGGGCGAAACAAGGTGTTATTCTGGCTGCTTTACAGTCGTTGATTTGAATTTAGGAGAGACCTATGGCATCTGTCTTGCCGAGTAAGTCTTACGCCCGCATCCCGGTAATTTTTGACCTTCCCGATTTGATCGAAGTCCAACTTGATTCTTTTCGCCGTTTGAAGTCCGAAGGACTGGCAGACTTATTTAATGAAATATCCCCAATTGAATCTTATAACAAAGGTATGAAATTGTTCTTCCCGAGCAATTCGCCCGAATCGAAGCAGTGGGGACTGCGCTACTGGTTCGGGGAACCCAAGCATTCGATTGAAGAGTGCGTGGAGCGCGATTTAACCTTTGCCAGCCCGCTGTACGTGTCTGTCCTGCTGGCTGGTCCCGAAGTGCCCGAGCCGATCAAGCAAGATATTTTTCTGGGCGATTTCCCAGAGATGACTGAGAAGGGCACGTTCATTATTAATGGAACGGAGCGCGTCGTCGTTTCGCAGCTGATCCGTTCCCCGGGTGTGTATTTCGAAGCCCCGGTGGATCGCACCTCCGGCCACCGCCTGGCGATGGCCAAGCTCATCCCAGACCGGGGGGCCTGGATGGAGTACGAGACGCGTAAGAACGATTACATCATCCTCAAGTTCAACCGCAAACGCACCGTGCCGATCACGATCTTCCTGCGCGCCCTGGCGGCCGTGGGAGACGGGCTGACCGATTCGCCCATCAAAGAAGGTTCGGACGAAGAATTGATTGCCATCTTCCAGGACGTCGATAACAACCCCGACCGCCTGTTCATTCCCTCGACCTTGCGCCAGGAGCCTGCCTGGGATCTTTCCGGTGGGCAGACGGTGGCCGAGGCGGCCCTGTTGGAGTTCTTCCGCCGTATGCGCCCGGGCGACCCGGCGACGCTGGAGAACGCGCGCCAATTCCTGGAAGAGCAGTTGTTCGACCAGCGCCACTATGACCTGGAACGGGTCGGGCGTTACAAGCTGAACCAGAAGCTGGACCTGGTTGACCGGATCCCGGTGACGCACCGCACGGTGACCAGGTGGGACGTAGTGTACCTGGTACGGCGTATGATCATGATCAACAACGAGATGGAAGATAAAGACGACATCGACCATCTGGGAAACCGCCGGGTCAAAACGGTGGGTGAATTGATCCAAAATAAACTGCGCATCGGCCTGCGCCGTATGGAGCGCGTGATCAAAGAGCGTATGTCTATCCGTGACCAGGACCAGGTTTCTCCGGTCGGTCTGGTGAACATCCGCCCGGTGGTGGCGGCCCTACGTGAGTTCTTCGGTTCCAGCCAGCTGTCGCAGTTTATGGACCAGACCAACCCGCTGGCTGAGCTGCGCCACAAACGCACCCTGTCGGCCCTGGGGCCGGGCGGTCTGCGCCGTGAGCGCGCCGGTTTCGACGTCCGCGATGTGCACCACTCGCACTACGGGCGCATCTGCCCAATCGAGACGCCGGAAGGCCCGAACATCGGTTTGATCGGCCGCCTGGCCAACTTCGCCCGGGTCAACGAATACGGCTTCATCGAAACGCCTTACCGGCGGGTGGTGAAGGTACTCTCCTCGGACGACGAGCGCCTGCAAGGCCGCCTGCTGCGTGAAACCCTGACCGACCCGGAAAGCGGCGAAGTCATTGCCAACGAAGGCGAGCGGGTGACGGCCGAATTGCTGCCGGCGATCCGCAAGCTCAAACGCTCTACGATCTTCGTCGTGCCTTTCGTGTCCAACGATGTGGAATACCTTTCGGCAGATGCCGAAGACAAATTTGTGATTGCCCAGGCAAACACGCTGCTGACGGAAGATGCTGAGTTTGCCAACCAGCGGATTTCTTGCCGCCACCACTCGGATTTCACCGTGTCGGTGCCGGACAGCGTGAACTACATGGACGTGGCCCCGCACCAGGTCGTGGGCGTCAGCGCTGCGTTGATCCCATTCCTGGAGCACGACGATGCCAACCGGGCGTTGATGGGCTCGAACATGCAGGCCCAGGCCGTGCCTTTGATCCAGCCGGACATCCCGATTGTATCGACCGGCATGGAAGGCTACGCCGCCCTGGACTCCGGCCAGGTGCTGGTCTCTGAAGAGGATGGCGAGGTCGTTTCGGTCACCGGGCGGCAGATCACCCTGCGTACTTCGGGTGGCAGCCTGCATACCTATCACCTGCGTAAATACCAGCGCTCCAACCAGAGCACCTGTATCGACCAACGGCCGGCGGTGCTAAAAGGGCAGCGGATCCGCAAAGGCGACGTGCTGGCGGATTCTTCCTCGACGGTCAACGGCAACCTGGCCCTGGGCCAGAACGTCACCGTAGCTTTTGTCTCCTGGGAAGGCGGCAACTTCGAGGACGCCATCCTGATCTCCGAGCGTATGGTGCAGGAAGACCGCTTTACTTCGGTGCACATCGAGAAATATGAGGTCGAGGCGCGTGACACCAAGCTGGGCCCCGAAGAGATCACCCGGGACATCCCCAACGTGGGTGAAGACGCCATCAAAGACCTGGACGAGCGCGGTATCATCCGCACCGGCGCCGAAGTCGGCCCCAACGACATCCTGGTGGGGAAGATCACGCCCAAAGGTGAAAAAGAGCTCACTCCCGAGGAGCGCCTGTTACGGGCTATCTTCGGTGAGAAATCTCGTGACGTGAAAGACACTTCGCTGCGTATGCCGCATGGTGAGCGTGGCAAGGTGGTGGACGTCAAAGTGTTTACCCGTGAAGACAACACCGACCTGGCGGCCGGTGTCGACATGATGGTGCGGGTGTCTGTGGCCCAGCGCCGCAAGATCACTGCCGGTGACAAGATGGCCGGACGCCATGGTAACAAAGGCGTCGTGTCGCGCGTCGTGCCGGTGGAAGATATGCCCTTCCTGGAAGACGGCACTCCGGTGGACATCATCCTCAACCCGTTGGGCGTGCCCGGTCGTATGAACATCGGCCAGGTATTGGAGACTCACCTGGGGTGGGCGGCCAAGCAGATTGGCTACCGCTGCATCACCCCGGTGTTCGACGGCGCCAACGAAACCGAGATCGAGGCTGAGCTGGCGCGCTCCTGGTTGATCGACCAGGCGTGGCGTGAAGCCGCGGCCCGGGCCTGGGAAATGTTTGCCGGCCAATTCTCGCCGGAAAGCCTCAAAGACGACGATGAAGTTCGCCTGCTCTACCTGGAGCAGTGGTTGGGCGAGAAAGGTTACGACGACCTGTTCCGCCTGAACACCGACCCGGTGTTCGCACGCACCACCACCGCGCGTGAATGGCTGCGGGAACACGGTTATGACCCGGACAAAGTTCTCGACTTCGACAGCGTCGCACCTGGGGCGCCTTTGATCCGCGAACAGGACGAGCAAGCCATCACGGCCTGCCTGGCCCTGTGGCTGGAACACAATGAGCAAGAAGTGCCTGATCGTACCGACACTGCCGTGCGCCAGCAGGCGCAGAAATACATGACCGAATCGGGTATTCCTATGCCCGTGCTGGGCAAACAGGTTCTTTTTGATGGCAAGACCGGCCAGCCCTATGACCAGCCGGTGACCGTGGGCGTCATGACCATGCTGAAGCTGCACCACCTGGTGGAGGACAAAGTTCACGCCCGTTCCACCGGCCCTTACAGCCTGGTCACGCAGCAACCACTGGGTGGTAAGGCTCAATTCGGCGGCCAGCGCTTCGGTGAAATGGAAGTGTGGGCCCTGGAGGCCTACGGCGCAGCTTATACCCTGCAAGAGATGCTGACGGTCAAGTCCGACGACGTGCAGGGGCGTGTCAATACCTACGAAGCCATCGTCAAAGGCGAGCCGATCGAAGAGCCGGGTTTGCCGGCCTCATTCCGCGTGTTGGTCAAGGAGCTGCAAAGCCTGGGCCTGGCCGTGGAAGCTGTGATGGATTCTAGCGAGGTGATTCGTTTTGGCAAGGATGAGGAGCGGGTCAAGCCGCCCAAGATCGAGACCGGCCTGCTGGGTCTGGGTGAAGATCTGGACGATTTGCTCGGTTAGCCGTTATCTTGACGGTGGTAAACGGTCATGTTATAATCAACGACCGTTGCCTTGTCCAAGGCTAAAATTTGTTGTTCTCGTGTGAAGTTTAATAAAAGTGAGGCCATCATCAGAAACGATGGCCTCCCTTGTTGGGAAGAATCAACTCAAGGCGATCCGTCGCCAAGTGCATTTCTTTTGGAGGCAAAGCGTGCCAACTATTAATCAATTGATCCGAAAAGGCCGCCAGACAAAACGGTTGAAGAGCAAGGCTCCTGCGCTGTTGTATACCCTCAACTCGGTCAAGCAGCGCCGGACTCGCCAGCCGGAGGGCGCGCCTCAGAAGCGTGGCGTGTGTACGGTTGTCCGTACCATGACCCCCAAGAAACCGAATTCGGCCCTGCGCAAGATTGCTCGTGTGCGTCTGAGCAATAATATTGAAGTGACCGCCTACATCCCTGGCGAAGGTCACTCTTTGCAGGAGCACTCGGTGGTATTAGTGCGTGGCGGTCGTGTCAAAGATCTGCCTGGTGTGCGCTATCACATCGTGCGCGGCACATTGGATACGACGGGCGTCAACAAGCGTATGCAAGCCCGCTCGAAGTATGGCTCAAAACGCCCGAAATAATCAGTTTGTGAGATTGATGGAGTAGTTGCATGCGACGTACAAAACCCGAAAAAAGGGAAGTACTTCCCGACGTCCGTTATAACAGCGTCATCGTCAGTAATCTTGTGAACCGGATCATGAGCCGTGGAAAGAAGAGCACGGCGGTTCGCATGATGTACGATGCCCTGGATATCGTTCAGGAGAAAACCGGTAAAGGCGCCATCGAGGCCCTGGAACTGGCGCTTAAAAACGTCGGTCCCGTGATGGAAGTCCGCCCACGGCGTGTGGGTGGGGCGACCTACCAGGTCCCCATGGAAGTCCCTAGCTCTCGCCGGATGACCCTGGCCATGCGCTGGATTATCGACGCGGCGCGCTCTCGGAGTGGTAAATCGTTCGCCGAAAAGCTGTCCTCTGAAATTGTGGATGCTGCGAACAATCAAGGCTCTGCAGTGCGCAAACGTGAAGAGACCCATAAGATGGCCGAAGCCAACCGGGCGTTTTCTCATTACCGGGTGTAGAAATACACTTCATTATATGATGTTAGATTGTGGTAGGTTGTTGCAATGCCCCGTAATTACCCGTTAGAAAAATACCGAAACATTGGTGTTATAGCTCATATCGACGCCGGAAAGACTACGACGACCGAGCGGATCCTGTTTTATACAGGTAAAACCTATCGGATTGGCTCGGTTGATGAAGGCACTACTGTAACTGATTGGATGGCGCAAGAGCGTGAACGGGGCATTACGATTGTCTCGGCCGCGGTTACTGCAGAGTGGAAAGACTACCAGATCAATATCATCGATACGCCCGGACACATTGACTTCACTGTTGAAGTACAGCGATCCCTGCGCGTGCTCGACGGCGGCGTCGTCGTGTTCGATGCAACCCAGGGCGTGGAACCCCAGAGTGAGACTGTCTGGCGACAGGCGGACCGCTACGGAGTACCACGCATTTGTTTTGTTAACAAGATGGATCGCGTTGGCGCATCTTACGAGATGTCGATCAACTCGATCCGTGATCGCCTGGGTGCCAATCCGATTGCTATGCAGATGCCGATTGGAAGCGAGTATGATTTCCGTGGCGTGATCGATCTATTGGACATGCAAGCCATTACCTGGGACGATGATCTCGGTAAGGACATGCGCGTGGCCGACATTCCGGCCGAGCTGTTGGACGAAGCCACTCAGTTGCGCGAGCAGCTGGTCGAAAGAATCGCCGAAATGGACGATGATCTCACCGTGAAATTCCTGGAAGGGGAAGAGATCACGGTGGCTGAAATGAAAACCGCCCTGCGCCGTGCCGTGATCGCTGGTCAAGCTACGCCTGTGTTCTGTGGGTCTTCTCTCAAGAACAAGGGCGTCCAGCCCCTGTTGGATGCAGTCATCGATTATCTTCCGTCCCCCCTGGATACCCCGGCCGTCAAAGCCACCGACCCGCGAGGGAATACCGTAGAATGCTCGGCCTCGGACGACGAGCCGCTGGCTGCACTGGTATTCAAGATCGTCACCGATCCCTATGTGGGGCGCCTGGCTTATTTCCGCGTCTACTCCGGGGTGATCAAACAAGGTATGACCGCGCTGAGCCCCACCAAGGGGCGCAAGGAGCGCATCGGCCGCCTGTTGCGTATGTACGCTGACCGCCGTGAAGACGTCACTGAAGTCTATGCAGGCGACATTGCAGCCACCCTGGGTCTGAAAGAGACCTTCACCGGCGATACCCTGTGTGACCCGGCCACCCCGGTCATGTTGGAAAGCATCAGCTTCCCCGAACCGGTTATCAACGTGGCCCTCGAGCCCAAGACGGTCGCCGATCAGGAAAAGATGTCGGAAGCGCTGCACAAACTGGCCGAAGAAGACCCGACCTTCCGGGTGCACGTGGACGAGAACACCGGCCAGACCATCGTGGATGGGATGGGCGAGCTGCACCTGGATATCCTGGTGGATCGCCTGCTGCGTGAATTCCGCGTGCAGGCCAACGTCGGGCGACCGCGGGTTGCGTATCGCGAAACGGTGACCCGCCCGGTAACCAACCTGTCGTATCGCTACGTCAAGCAAACCGGTGGGCGCGGCCAGTATGGCCACGTCGTGATCAACGTCGAGCCGCTGGATCGTGGTAACGGCATCCAGTTCGAGAACAAGATCGTCGGCGGGTCGATTCCCAAAGAATACATCCCGGCGGTCGAAAAAGGTGTGCTCGAGGCGACAGACAGCGGTGTGCTGGCCGGGTACCCGATCACCGATATTAAAGTGACCTTGATCGACGGGTCTTTCCACGAAGTCGATTCCAGCGAAATGGCGTTCAAAATTGCCGCCAGTATGGCCTTCAAAGAAGCCGTGCAAAAAGGCCAACCGGTCTTGCTGGAGCCGATCATGAAAGTGGAAGCCGTTATCCCGGAAGAATACCTGGGCGATGTCATTGGACAGTTGAATTCTCGCCGCGGGGAAATTCAGGGTATGGAGCTTCGCCAGGGTAATGCTCAGGCAGTTCGCGCGCTGGTACCCCTGGCCGAAATGTTTGGGTATGCCACGGAACTGCGCTCGGGCACGCAAGGGCGCGGGGTGTTCTCGATGGAATTTGACCATTACGCCCCTGTTTCCGTTGCGGTGACCGAAAAGATTTTGAATTCGTAGTTTTCTCAACGCTAATATCTGGTTTTTTCTTCGAGGAGAGTTAGATCTTATGGCGAAGCAAAAGTTTGAACGCAACAAGCCGCATCTGAACGTAGGTACGATGGGACACATCGACCACGGGAAGACGACTCTGACGGCGGCGATTACCAAGTACTGCCAGATGATGGGGAAGGCAGAGTACCGGGCGTACGATCAGATCGACAAT
>JAAZNB010000369.1 GCA_012798515.1 Chloroflexota bacterium | reverse complement strand
TGCCCGATCTGCTCCGGGAAACCGGCGACGTGGTGATCAGTCGCGACCTGGCCTGGGAATATGGCCTCCAGGTGGGCGATCCAATCATCCTTTCGGACCTGCACGTGGGCGCCCCCGTAACCGGGGTGGTGCGCGGCATTGCCTACGACACCCCCAACCACCAGGGCGACAAGGTCTATTACACCCTCGAGACGGCGCAGGCGCTGGCCAACGGGCAGCCGGTGACCAACACGGTCATCGCCACGACAGACCACGGGCAAACCGCCCGCGCAGCCCTGGAAGACGGCGGCTGGTCGGTGGATTGGGTCACCCAACGCAGGAGCGAAACGCCCGGCAACCTGTGGATCATCGGCCTGCGCGGGGCGGGTATCCTCGCCCTGCTGGTCAGCGGCGCCGGCATTGCCCATACCATGCAGGTGCTGCTGCGCCGCCGCCAGTACGAAATGGCTATTCTGAAGACCCTCGGGTATCGCCAGCGCGACCTGCGTCTGATCTTCACCCTCGAAGCCGGGCTATTGGGCTTGAGCGGTAGCCTGTTGGGCGCCGGGCTGGGCATATGGGTCAGCCGCCAGGTGTTCGAACTGGTGCAGCGTATCTCCAGCGTGCTTTACCAGTGGAGCTTCTCCCCGCTGCCGCCCCTGATGGGCGTCCTGGTAGGGACTTTGACCACGCTGGTCTTCGCCTCCTGGGCCATCCTGCTCTCCGGCCAGGCCCGGCCGGCCGCGCTGCTGCGCAACGAACCGGTCGACGTCCGCCGGCTTCCGGGTTGCCTGACGGCGGGCGCCGGGCTCGGGCTGCTCCTGGCAGTACCGTTTACTGCCCTGTCCAGCCTGGTAATGGGATCGGCGCTCAGCGGGGTCAGCGTGTTAGCCGGCATCCTGGGCGGATTGGTTATCCTGGGGGGCTTCTTCAGCGCGCTGCTGTGGATCTGTACCCACGCCATCCCCTTGCGGCGCTTCTCCCTGGCGCGTCTGGCCTTCCACAGCCTGCGCCGGCGCGGGACCGCCCTGGTCTTCGCCATGATCGCCCTGTTCATTGGCGTCCTCTCGATGAGCCTGGGACTGGTCGTAGCGCAGATCAGCCAGCACAAGATCTCCGGTGGGCCCCTGGACCTCCCGGGCTATAACCTGAACGTCCTGTCGACTCCTGACCAGGAAAACGCCATCCGCCAAGCCATCCAGGCCCTGGATCCGCAAAAAGTAGGCACCGGTTACCGCACCGGGCTCCAAGGATTGAGAATGGCCGGTGACGGCCGCCCGATCGACGCCATGGACGCCGTCCTGGTGGGACGCTCCGACCCGGTGGATTACCTGGTCAGTGGCGCAGCCTGGGGCAGCCGGCCGGACGGCGTCTACGCCTATCAAGGAGCCAATCTGCCTTCCGGCAGCCAGGTAGAAGTCGGTTTTCGCGACGGCAGCACCCGAGTCTTTACCGTGGTCGGATCATACGATTTCAACGACCGCGCGTTCACCCTTTACCCGCCCACCGGGCTGTTGATGACGGCCGAAGCTTTCACCCGGGCCACCCGGCCGGACTCGCTCACCTATTTCGTCCAGTTCCCTCCACAGCAGCTCGACCGCGCCGCCGCAGACCTGGGAGCCAACCTGCCCCAGGCCACGGTCCTGAACCTGACGGCATACGCCGCCCGTTACATGCACAGTTACCTGCGTCTGGTCCCCCTGCCCCTGGCCATGGCCGGGCTCGCCATGCTGGCCGGTCTCCTGCTGGTGGCCAACTCGGTCAGCCTGGCAATGCTCGACCGGCGCTACGAGATCGGCATCCTCAAAGCCATGGGATATACCCGGCGCCACATCCTATCCACTTTCGCCATGGAATACGGGTTGGCCAGCTTGTTGGCCACCGCCACGGGTGTGCTGATCATCCAGGGGCTCCTGGCCGTGCTGGCAGCCGCCAACCATGCGCCGGCCAGCACCCTGCTGCTGACCCTGCCCTCCCTGGCCCTGGCGGCTTTCAGCAGCGTCGGCCTGACGCTGTTGACCGTTCTCGGCATGGCCTGGAATCCAACCCGCGTCTCGCCCACTCTCGTCCTCAACGAGAGGACGGAATAATTCCCTCCGGCGTTGGTCAGGAATATACCAGGATATATTCACACCCTCCGGAGCCGGTCACGAGATCGTCCGCCACAGCCTGCGAACCTCCTCTCGTATCTCCAGACCCGGTTCTGGTCAGAGGTAGACCTGGTTGTCTTTTCGTTTCCTGCCCACGAGGGCAAAAATTTCTCCAAAGATCCTGGCCCGAAATTCCGCCTTCCTGGCCAGTTGCGGACAGGCGCGCACACAAGCGGTGCAGCGGATACATTTTCTTTCGTCGATCTGCAAAGTACCTGGGTCAATGG
>JAAZNB010000368.1 GCA_012798515.1 Chloroflexota bacterium | reverse complement strand
CGCGGCGCCCGTTCGTAGACCTTGTCTTTGAAGTGCTCCAGCTGGTGGGCGCGCACCCCGAGGCGCAGGATCCACTCCGGCTTGCCGAAACGACCCAGGCAATGCCAGCAGGAGTCGCCGGTCAGGTTGCCGGAAGCCGCCGAGACGAACACCAGCAGCGGGTCCAGGGCGCCCGTGGAAGCCGCGGCGGCGCTCACCAGGGTCACCACGGGGCCCTCGAAGATGGCCAGCAGGGCAATCAATGCATACGTCCATAGACCCAGTTCCGGGAACTGGCCGCTTTGAAGCTGGGTCCAGAAACTGTTCAGGTAAACCGTTAACATATCAGGTTGGTTACTTGCCTTCCAGCAGGCCAGGGCCCGCCCATGATCGATTCTGGCGGCCGGCAGGGCCTTCCCGGCCCAAACCACGCCGTGTGCTTTCTTATTGTACGGATTCTCGGCCCCGGAGTTGCGCCGCAAAGGGCTTTCTAAGAGTTTTCTAACTGGCGATGGGAAAATGGCGGAAGGCCGGCTATGAGCGAGCCGCCCGAAAAAATCACCCGCCGGGGGTGTAATGTTAATTACAACAAATGTTATTTATGTCACACTTAAATGTATGTTTTTACTCTTTTTCACTCTGGCAAGAAGAGTAATAATAAATTGGCTTGTGATCCAATAAACAAACCAGCCCAAATAAAACAAAATAGTTGAATATCGAGCCCTTTAAGGAGAAAACCAATGAATCCTAAAGAAACTGCCGAGAATATTGTCCGTATCCTCCATTTAGAGACCCAGCCGGTCGCTGTACAGGTATACAAAGACCGCGCTGACCTGCCGCGGCATCCTCAGAATATTCAGCAAAATTTCTGCCAGCTGGTCAGCATCGCCCGTTACCAGGGGCGTGGCAACAGCAGCGTGGCTGATAAAATGATTTGTGCGTTCGGCGCGTCCTGCCTGGGTCTGATCGAGACCCCCGAGGTCATCTCCTCCGGAAAGGCCGCCCTGGGCGTCTATACCGGTAACGAAGCAGCCGCCAAGAACTTTATGGCCAACGCCTTCAAGATCGGCGACACCGGCAAGCAGTACGACGGCGTGATGGTCAAACCCCTGGCCGAAGTCGACGAAAGCGATGCCCCCCAGGCTGTGCTCATGTACGTCAACCCGGCCCAGGCCATGCGCCTGATCCACTCCTGCGCTTATGAGACCGGCGAAAAGATCACTGCCGATACGGTGGCCGAAGGAGCCATGTGCTCTTGCGTCGGCTTTGCCATCGCCAACCAGAAACCCACCGTGGGCTTCCCCTGCGCCGGCGACCGCATTTTCGGTGGCACGCAGAACCACGAGCTGGTCTTCGTGGCCCCCTACGACCTGGTGGTGGATAAACTGGTCGATCACCTGGAAAAGACTGCCGCCGGCGGTTTCTCGGTCTTCCCCGTCCCGCCGAACATGCACTGGACCCCGGCCATGCCGCCGTCCTACACCGTGCAGCCTGAATATTTAAAATAACCTGACCGCTCTAGCGGTTAAGAAACCCTTCATTTGGGAGGAACACCTGGGGGAAGTGCTCCTCAAAGGTTCTCGACCAGAATTCCGCCGGCATTGTATGCCGGTGGAATTCTGGCTTTAACTTCAATAGCCGGGTCAGGGGATGGGGGTAATGGGTTTGGGCGTTTTGCCCGTTTATCTCCCATTCGCGTTAAAAAAGAAAGACCTGTCGAAGTGACAGGTCTTTCCGGTCTGCAAAATGGGATCTTAGAGCGCGACCACGTTGGCGGCCTGGGGGCCCTTGGGACCCTGCTCGACCACGAATTCCACCTGCTGGCCTTCGCTCAGCGTGCGGAAACCGCTGCCTTCAATGGCAGAAAAGTGCACGAAGACATCCGGTCCATTCTCGCGGGCCAGAAAACCGTAGCCTTTGTCGCCATTGAACCATTTTACCGTACCGAGGATACGTTCAGACATTGTTACTTGCCTCCTTGTGGCATAAAACAGAAAAAAAGATTGGATGCAGTCTGTGTTCCATCGGTGCGTTTAAAATGAGAGCCCGAGGATGACTTTGCCTCGAGCCGTTTTGCCTTACCAACGTGAACGAACCAGCATCTACCAAAACAGAATTATACATATAGTGGTCTAAATTGTCAATCTGTTTGCT
>JAAZNB010000367.1 GCA_012798515.1 Chloroflexota bacterium | reverse complement strand
TGTCCAATGAATCCTGGGACGAGTCTCTCCCGGTGCGCCTGGACAACTATGACCCCTTCGGCATGTTCTACACCGGCCTCACCATGCAGGTGCGCTGGCCAGACCTGGCCAACAAACGCCAGATGTTTGCCGAAGTCCTGGACGAGACAGATTACATCATTCTGCCCAGCCAGCGCGGTATCTGGTCGGTGTCGCGCCTGCCCTATTCTTACCCCATGACCATGGAATACTACCGGGCGCTCTTCGACGGTCGCCTGGGATTCGAGCTGGTAGCGCAGTTCAATCATCCCTGGCAGTTTGGGCCCTTGCAAATCTCCGACGTGGGTGGCACGCTCGCCTGGGGGCGGGAACCTGCCCTGCCCCTGTTCAATAACAATCTGCTGGCGGCCGAAGAAGCCTTCAGCGTCTACGACCATGCCCCGGTATGGATTTTCGAGAAACGGGACGATTTCGACCTGGACAAGGCCATGGATGTTTTTAATAAATACTTCCCGGCGCAGTAAGCCCCGGCAGAAAAGCCATCCTGGTGGATAAAGATAAACCGCTTTTCGGGAGGATAGTCTCCTACCCGCAAAGCGGTTTTCTTGCCCGGTACGGCCCTGGGAGCAGTTTTCCGGGTGGTGATGAAGCGGCTGTGGTTTTTGTTTCACTTACCAAAAGCAGGCGGCGAAATTGATGCCGGTTGTGCAGCTCTTCTACGATGGGCAGTGATGGACCCCGATGACCATGAAACGATAAGGAGGGTATTGGCTGCTTAGGGTTCGCCGCGTTAAAGAAGCCTGTGATGAAACTGCAATGCTAGAGCTGCTCCAAATTGAACCAACACATCGGAATTCAAAGTTATGGGAATAATGGAGGCGCAGCCACGAAACTTTGAATCCATGCCAGTTCACCAGACCAGTCTACCGTTAAGATGATTGTAAAATTTTACAATCGGTTGAGCCGGAGGAATAATGTTGGTGAGGCATTATCCCCCGGCCCAGCCTTGACTGCCTGGAATTCCCTAGATATACAATTTGAAAACTACCAATAACTCTCCAAGCAGACGGATTCGCTCCCCTTGCAACAGAACCACGCTTCGCGATCACGATTAATGGCGTGCTACACGCGAATCCTTCTAAGAATTATCCGGGTACAACAGTAAAGGACGGTAATGAGTTTTACAGCGTTGGCCTTTAATAATCAACCAGCATTCCCGAGACATATCGTTCTGGCCGGCTTTCCAGCCCAGGTAGTGTAAATAAGAAAAACCGGCCCAACGATGGCCGGCTGCTTCCTGCTAGAAAGTGCATCTACCCTGGTATCTGGAATGAGGGTGCGAAGATAAATTTATTGGATAGAAGCAGCCACCATACGTTTTTACTGCGCTCAACTGCTACCATTAATCAATGTCTATTTTCAAAACCATTCAAGTTCATTATAAGTTCGGGGTTTGGTTTGTCAATATATCCTCGCCCGAATTTGCTTATAATCTGTTTACACTTCTTTATAAATCTCTAAATAAACCTTTGAATTGATCGCCAGCTCCAGAAAAGGCTGGCCGCTACCCAGCCGGGCGTGCTTATCCCTCCCCCATCGCGGATAAATCAGGATATTTGTCTACACCAGGGATGATTAGAGGCCTGGCATTTCGGCGTTAGAATTGAAACGTGGGGCCGGTTCCCTACAATTTTATTTATTGAGCGTTTGGAGGCAGTTATGGTAAAGGTTACCCCCGAGAAAGCCCTGGCCTACCATCACCTGGATGGCAAACCGGGCAAAATCTCGGTTGTTCCCAGCAAACCCTTATCCACCCAGGAAGATTTAAGCCTTGCCTACACCCCGGGAGTCGCCGTTCCGGTGCTCGAGATTGAGCGCGATCCCCGGCTGGCCTACGAATATACTTCCAAGGGCAACCTGGTGGCAGTGATATCCAATGGTACGGCCATCCTGGGCCTGGGAAACCGGGGCGCATTGGCCTCTAAACCTGTGATGGAAGGCAAGGGCGTGCTGTTCAAGAAATTCGCCGACATCGACGTGTTCGACATCGAGGTCAATACCCAGGACCCCGAAGAAATCGTCCGCGTCGTGCAGGCCATCGCTCCTACCTTCGGCGGTATCAACCTGGAAGATATCAAATCGCCGGAGTGTTTCTGGATCGAAGAAACCTTGCAGCAGCGTCTGGATATCCCGGTCTTCCACGACGACCAGCACGGCACCGCCATCATCCTCGGCGCAGCGCTGTTGAATGGCCTGGAAATCACCGCCAAACGCATCGCCGAGATCAAGGTGGTCTTCTCCGGCGCCGGGGCGGCGGCCATCTCTTGCGCCAGGCAGTTGGTCAAGCTGGGCGTCCAGCGCGAGCACATCTGGATGACCGACATTGCCGGCCTGGTCTATCACGGGCGGCCGCAGGAAATGTTTCCCCAGAAAGAAGCCTTCGCTCAGGGGGACCGCCCGGCGGCCCTGGCCGAAGTCATCGAAGGCGCCGACGTCTTCATCGGCCTGTCGGTGGCCAACATCGTCAGCGCCGAAATGCTGTGCCGTATGGCCGAGAAACCCCTGATATTTGCCATGGCCAACCCTGACCCCGAAATCCGTTTCGAGGCGGCGCGAGCCTGCCGCCCGGACGCCATCGTGGCCACCGGGCGCTCGGACTATCCCAACCAGATCAACAACGTGCTGGGTTTTCCCTTCATTTTCCGCGGCGCCCTGGACACACAGGCCCGCGCCATCAACGAGGCTATGAAGATCGCCGCCTCACACGCCCTGGCCAGCCTGGCCCGCCAACC
>JAAZNB010000366.1 GCA_012798515.1 Chloroflexota bacterium | reverse complement strand
GTATGCCCGACCGAACACGGCTGGCAAAGGGCGCCGCGGCTTACCCGCACCGCCTCGGGCATACCCCGATGATCCGCTTGGGAGCGTGAAAGTTGGCTTTCGCTCCCGGTGCGAGCCGGCCGGGGCGCGGGGGCGGCCTGCCACCGCGATGGAAAAGCGCATTTTGCCGGATCACTCTAGCCAACCTACGCACGGCCGGTTTTCCCCAGGCCGCAGTGCACGGCGCCGGGAAAAAATTGCCCATTTCCATTAGCAGGTCGAGCCCGCGCGCCCGACCGGACACGGCTGCCGGGGCGAGGAGAGGTCATAACACCTTCTAGGCAACCTACGCCCGGGCGCTCTCATCAATATTAAACGGTCAATTCCCCCGGGAATCCATACCAGGCAGAGGACCATAGACACTGTCAAAACAGTATCTGTCAGAACAGTATCTGTCAGAACAGTATCTGTCAGAACAGTATCTTGACAGGCATCCCGCAATTCGATACACTATGACCATTCCCGGTTGGGGAGTAGCTGACTGCAACTTGCAGGATGTCAGTCGTCAATACGGAGCGCGATCCCATCACCAGCGTTCCCGGCTGCCAGGTTAGAACAGCGAGACCACCGCAACGATTCGTTGTGGTGGTCTTTTTTTATTTCTTAATAATTGGAGTGTACATGATTGTACAGATCGAAAACTATATCCTGGGGGCTTTACAAGCCCTGTTCGATACCTGGGGCTGGTACGGTGTCGTCGCCATGATGATCTTCGAAAATGCTACCGGCATTACCCCCAGCGAGATCATCCTGGGGCTGGCCGGGTGGTTCTTGCTCTCCACCCACGGTCAACCCTTTTCCATGGTCTTCCTCGGGGGGCTGTATGCCGCCATCGGCAGCATCATCGGCGCCTCGATTACCTACTGGGTATCCCGCCTGGGTGGCCGGCCACTGATCGACCGCATCGCCGCCTGGGTGCGCATCGACCCGGCCCTGCTGCTGCGCGCCGAGCAGCTCTTCCAGCGCTGGGGGCCTAAAATTGTCCTCTTTGGACGCCTGGTGCCGGGGGTGCGCACGTTGATCAGCATCCCGGCCGGCCTGGCGCGCATGCCCTTTCCCCAATTTGCGTTGGCGACCTTTGCCGGCGCGTACGGCTGGTGTACGTTGCTGATCGGGCTGGGCTATTTCCTCGGCTACGAATGGGAACGTTTCAGTGCTCTGTTCAAACAATATGCCCTGGCAGTCGGCTTGATTGTCGCGGCGCTTTTCCTGGCCTGGCTCGCCGGCCGGGAACTCTGGTATCGATACCTGGCAAGGACCCACACAAGGAGTGAATACAATGAAGAGTGACCTACCCTGGCATACCTACGACGTCGATACGGTCATCGAGCAGCTCAAAACGTCGCCGTCAGGCATCTCCAACGCCGAAGCGGCGGACCGCCTGGCCCAATACGGGCCCAACGAGTTGCACAGCGCTCACAAGATCACCTGGCACCATATTTTACTCAGCCAGTTCAAGAACATTTTCGTCGTCATCCTGTTAATCGCTACCCTCGTTTCTGCCATCCTGGGACACGGCGTGGAATCCCTGGCCATTGCCGTCATCGTCCTGTTTGCCGTGCTGCTGGGCTTCATCCAGGAATACCGGGCCGAGCGGGCCATCGAAGCCCTGCAGGAAATGGCCGCCCCCACGGCTACGGTATTTCGCCAGGGCAAAGAGGCCGAGATCCCGGCCCGCGACCTGGTCCCCGGCGACCTGATCCTGCTGCAAGCCGGCGATAAGATCCCGGCCGACGCACGCCTGGTCGAAGCGGTCAACCTCCAGGTAGAGGAAGCCGCCCTCACCGGCGAGTCGCTGCCGGTCGAGAAACATACCCGCCCCATCTCCGGCGCGGATACAGCCGTGGGTGACCGGCGCAACATGGTTTATTCCGGCACCGCCGTGACCTACGGGCGCGGCCGGGCCGTGGTCGCCGCCACCGGCATGCAAACCGAATTCGGCAAGATCACCGGCATGCTCCAGCAAGTGACTTCCCGGCAGACGCCGCTCCAGGAAAACCTGGACCGGGTCGGCAAACTGCTGGCCAAGGCCGCCCTGGTGCTGGTCTTGATCATCGTCGTCCTGGGCGTCGCCCGCGGGCAGCCCGTTCTAGAAATGTTCATCTTCGGCATTGCCCTGGCGGTCGCCGTGGTGCCCGAAGCCCTGCCGGCAGTGGTTACTATTTCCCTGGCTTTGGGCATCCAACGCATGGCCAAACGTAACGCCCTGGTACGCAAGCTCCCCACGGTCGAGACCCTGGGGAGTACGTCTGTCATCTGCACCGACAAGACCGGCACCCTGACCAAAGACGAGATGACGGTGCGCAAGATCTACACCGCCGGGCAATGGATCTCCCTCAGCGGGTCCGGCTACGAGCCCAGCGGCGAATTCCATTACGAGACCGGTGCACCCGAGGACCCGGCCGCCCTGCAAGAGCTGCTGCGCGGCGCTGCCCTGGTCACGGATGCCCACCTGGTCCAGGAAGATGGCCATTGGGACATCAAAGGCGACCCGACCGAAGGCGCCCTGATCGTCGCCGCCGCCAAGTCCGGCATTCGGAAAGAGGAGCTGGAAAGCCAGTACCCCCGCGTGGACGAAATCCCTTTCACCTCCGAGACCAAACGCATGACCACGCTGCATGCGATGGACGCCGGGGAACGCCAGGCGTTCTCCAAGGGCGCTCCCGAGATCATTCTGGCCTCTTGCAGCCATTCCCTGAGCGCACAGGGCCAACGCCCACTCGATGAAGCCGGCCGGGAAAAGATTCTCACCGTCGCCCGGGAAATGGCCGACGACGCCTTGCGCGTCCTGGCCGTGGCCACCCGCCGGATCGATACCATTCAAGGCGCCGAACAAGATATGACCTTCCTGGGCCTGTTCGGTATGATCGACCCGCCGCGCACCGAGGCCAAACAGGCCATCGAAACCTGTGAAGCGGCCGGCATCCGCCCGGTGATGATCACCGGCGATCACCCCATCACGGCCCAGGCTGTCGC
>JAAZNB010000365.1 GCA_012798515.1 Chloroflexota bacterium | reverse complement strand
GCGGGTGGAGCTGATCAACCATTTCTTGCGCCTCTCCGGCCTGTCTCCGGACGCCGAGGTGCGTGACGTGCTGGTCCAGCCGGTGGAAGAGCGGGCCGACGTGGCCCTGTTCTTCAAAGAAGCTCACCGTTTCGAACAGCGCCACAAGGGCGCCAACCGCGCCTTCTGGGAGGGCCTGAACGTGCGCTGGCTGCTGGTTTCCCTGCCCACTGCCAGCCTGAGCGGTCGCCACGACCTGCTGGACCAGCAGCGCCGCCTGGTGTACGGGACCCTGCAAGGGCTGCCGTGGCCGGTGCAAGAAGAAATCTTCGCAACCGAAATCGTCTTTTGTATTGCCAAGGAGCCATGAAACGTAAACGACGTAGCCAGGCCCCCAGCGGGACCGCCCCCCAAGATCCCATCCAGGTCGCCCTGGAACGCTTCCGCCCCTTGCTGAGCGCGGCCGAGTTCGCCAGCCTGCTGGAAGAGCTGGAGCGCCCGCTCTACCCGGCCCTGCGCGCCAACCCGCTCAAAGTCGAACCGGCCGCAGCGGTGGAAAGCTGGGCGCAGCGCTATGGCTGGGAGACACGCCGCGTGCCCTATTGCGACACAGGCTGGTGGGTGCTCTCACACCAGGCCTCCCTGGGACAGACCATCGAACACCGCCTGGGTGAGTATTACCTCCAGGACGCGGCCTCCATGCTGCCCGTGGAACTGTTCACCTGGGACGGCCTGGACCGGCCCCTGGTGCTGGACATGGCCGCCTCGCCAGGCGGCAAAACCACCCACCTGATCGCCAAGACCGGCGACCACGGGTTGGTGCTGGCCAATGATTCCAGCCAGGACCGCCTGATGGCGCTGCGCCTGGTGCTGCAAACCTGGGGCGGGGTCAACAGCGCCGCAACGCGTTTTCCGGGCGAATCCTTCGGGCTGTGGTTCCCGGACACCTTCGACCGCATCCTGCTGGATGCGCCCTGCAGCATGCAGAACCTGCGCAGCACCGAGAGCCATCCCATGCGCAGCATCACCGACAAGGAACGCGGTAGCCTGGCGCAGCGCCAGGCGCGCCTGCTGGAGAGCGCCCTGCAGGCCGTGCGCGTGGGCGGACAGGTGGTCTATTCGACCTGCACCCTGGCTCCCGAAGAGGACGAGGGCGTGTTGGACGCCGTACTGCGCCGTTTTGGCGGCGCCATCCAGGTGGATCCGGTCGAGGCGCGCCTGCCGGCGCCCGCCCCCGGGCTGGAATCCACCGGCGAGCAGGTCTACCACCCAGGCGTGGCACACGCCGCCCGCTTCTGGCCGCACCGCTTCGGCACCTCGGGCTTCTTTGCCGCCCGGTTGACCAAACTGGACCAGATTCCTTCCCCCCAGGGCGACTATCCCCGGCGGCCGTTGGAAAACGCCGGGCTGGCCCGCCTGGCGCCCAGGGACCGGCAGGCGCTGCTGGACCTCTTCCGCCAGATGTACGCCTTCGAATTAGAGGCCGTATTGGACGGGCAGGGCTTAGACCTGTGGCAGCGAGGGGAGAGCGTGATGGCCGTACCAGAGCTGTACTTACAGCGTTTTCCCGGGCTGCCCGTGCAGGCACTGGGTCTGCCGCTGGGCGATTGGACCCCCAACGGCTTTGCCCCCTCGCACGAATGGGTCATGCGCTTCGGGCGTTCCTTCCGGGCCGGGCGATGGACCATCGAGCCCGAACAGGTAATCCCCTGGCTGCGCGGAGAGGACCTGCCCGGTCAGGACGTCCACGACTATGCACGCGGCACGCTCCTGGCCATCTTCGACCCGGACGGCCGCCTGTTGGGTCGCGGTCGAGTCACCACTGAGCGCTTGAAGAACCTGCTGCCCCGCCGTCTGGCCGGGTGATCCGTTTTCGGGTAACTCAAAACATTTTTCGCCGCTGTTCAGCCCGAGGGAAAAGAGGCCTGGGTCTGAGTAGTGGCCTTTTTCATTATTAATCCCGAATTATTGTTAACTTAACCAGTGGTATTGTCGATGATATGATAAGTAGTATTTGAATCACACCCTGGCGAGCATTACAGAAGGCTATGTTCAATCCTCCTACCGACCGCACCCCCAAATTTTCGTTTGGTAAACGCGTCATGCTGGAATTGATCCAGGCCGTGACCCGCATTTCATCCTGCCTGCAATTGGGCCAGATTGCCGAAACGACGACCGGCCAGGTGCGCCACCTGGCGAACGCCGACACCAGTTTTTTACTGGTCTACGACGCGGAGGTCCGCCAGGTAGTGACCTGGTATGCATCCGAGCCCAGCTTTGGCCTGGATGCTGCCACACTGCTGCACGACGACATTCTGTCCGCGGTGCTCTACCTGGGCCAGATCATCCAGGTCCGGGCCGGCGAGGCCTACCTGGACGAACGTACGCAGCACTTTCTGGAGAACAACCACGTTCAGGTCCTGCTGGTGCTGCCGCTCCTGGTGAAGAACAGCGTCGCCGGCGCCCTGGGCGTCCTGCGCGTCTCGCCGGCCCCCTTCATCGACAACGAGATCATGCTTTGCCAGTTCATCGCCAGCCAGGCGGCCGCCTCGATCGAGAACGCCCGCCTGTACCAGAGCCTCAAGCAGCATTCCGATGAAGTAGAAGCCGTCTACAAGGTCAGCCTGAGCCTCACCGCCAGCCTGAACATCGATGAGGTCTTCGATGCCATCCTGCGCGGCTCGTTGATCTTGATCCAGGACGCCGAAGATTCGCACATCTTCCTGTACGAGGACGGCCAGCTGCGTTTCGGGGCCGCCCAGTGGGGCGCCCAGAAAATGGCCCAACCCTGGTCCGTACCCCGTAAAAACGGCCTGACCAACCGGGTCGCCACCGGCGGAAAGATGATCGTGGTCGAAGATACCACCCACCATCCCCTGTACGCCGAGATGCCCGACGCCTGGGGCAGCGCGATTGCCGGCCTGCCGCTGTGTATCGGCCAGCGCGTGGTGGGGGTAATGACGATCGCTGTGCGCACGCCGCGCGGTTTCAAGGATTCCGAGCTGCGCCTGCTCAAGCTGTTGGGCGACCAGGCGGCCATCGCCATCGAGAACGCCCGCCTGCACAAGATCATCAACCAGCAGGCTCACACCGACGCCTTGACCGGCATCTCCAACCGGCGCGCCTTCGACGAGCGCCTGGAAGAAGAAATGCGCCGTTCCAGCCGCTACCGGCACTCCTTTGCCTTGATGATGCTGGACATGGACAACTTCAAACGCATCAACGACACCTGCGGCCACCCCAACGGCGACATCGTCCTCCAGCAGGTGGCCGCCCACCTGCGCAGCTGTATGCGCGACACCGACTTCATCGCCCGCTTCGGTGGGGACGAGTTTATGATCATCATGCCGGAGACCAGCCGCGAGACTGCCGGCCTGCTTGGGCGGCGGGTCGAGGAGGAATTATCCTCCATCCACCTGGAGTGGGAGGAGCAGCATTTCGACGAGATCACCGCCGCTATTGGGATCGCGGTCTATCCGCAAGATGGGCAGCGCCCTGAGGACCTCCTGTCGGCCGTAGACAAAAACCTGTACGAAGCCAAACGCCACAACCAATCTATGGAACGAAAACCGGATGGATAACGTCTTTCTGGTGTAGGGAGCGCCCCGAGAAAATCACGCCTTCAATATCGCCCCTGCCGGACAGCAGGGGCTCTGTGGTATGTCCGGGGGAAAACGCAGTTTCCATCTTTCGAGTAAAATCAGTTCTATAGTCTGGGAGGGAAAATCATGAGGGCCAATCCACACCGAACTGCCTTACGGATTCTGATCCTATGGTGCTGCCTGGCCGTTGTAACTGCTTGTTCTTTTGTCCCGGCCGTGAAAGAACCTGCTGCCCGGCCGGCGACGCAAACTCCACCGGCCGCCACGGACACGCCGGCTATACAGCCTTCGCCATCGCCCCTGGTCCTGCCTACCTCGACCGCTTCTGCCAATCTCTCCACCAGTAACCCTTTCCACCGCGTCCGGCCGGACGAGGGCCTGCCCTTCAGCGACGTCTCCGGCCTGCTGGTGGATAACAATGGCTGGGTGTGGGTCTCGGGCAACCAGGGCGTATATGTGTACAACCAGTCGCGTTGGAAAACCCTGCAGACCGAGGCCGGGGGGGCTTTCCTGGGCGTAGACGCCGTGGGCCGCGTGTGGACGCTTTCTTCAGACGGCAGCCAGGTCATCGCTTTTGGCGGCGACGAGCGGCGGGCCTACGCAACGGCGCAGGGCTGGACATCTCTGCCGGCCAAGGAATATCTCAGCCCGGGGTTCGGCGACGGCCTGGCCAACGACGCCAACAACCGCGTGTGGCTGGCCACCGGCCTGAATGAGGTGCGCCGCTTCGATCCCCAGACCGGCGGGTGGCGCCGGTTTACCGCCAGCGACCTGGGCTTCCTTCCCCCACAGGAAGAAGGCTACCAGGGTCACTTCTTGACCGATGTACTGCTTTCCAACGCCGGGAAGATCTGGGTCAGTGATTGTGTCGCCCAGGGCGAGCTCCTGTATGGTATGGGGATTCATTACTTTGACGGCCAGCGCTGGTGGGAGATTTCATCCGTGAAGGACGACTGCATCTTTGACCTGGAGATGGATGCCCAGGGCCGTGTGTGGGCGGGCGCCAACAACGCCCTGCTGCAATATGACCCGGCCACAGGCAGCTGGCAGCGCTTTGCACTGCCCGATTGGTCGCGCCATCAGTTCGTATTGCACGTAGACCTGGACCCGGAGGGCAACCCCTGGGTAGAACTGCTGCGTTCGGGCGCGGCCAGCATCTACGGCGCTACGGCGCGCTACCACATGCTGGCGGGAGAATGGGTATTAGATTACGAACCAGATACCTACAGCCCCAGCCACATCGCCTTCGGCCCCGAGGGAGATACCTGGTTGTGCGCCGAAGGGGGCGTCTATCACCTGGCCAACGGAGAAAAAGAACAGATCGCCCAGTTCACGGGCCGCGACTGCCTGATCGCGGTAGATCACCAGGGCCAGGTGTGGGTCGCTATCCCTTCCGGGCGGGACGCCGGGGTATGGTGGTGGAAAAGCCCCGAATAACCCTGCGTGTACAATAATAGACAGCATGTATAAATTCACCCCTGAACAGGCCCCTACCCAACGGCCTGGGACATGGAAAAAGGGGTGAATTTTGTTTATAATCTGCCATCATCCTGGATAACATCACATTTCTTCTGCATCAACAGAACAATGTAGTGCCAAAGCATGCAACTCTGGATGGATTTAATCGTATGTAAATTGGTTCGTGTATTTATATGTTCGCTTCTCAACCGGCAAATCTTGCACCGGCCAGGGAAGCAGTCCGGGAGGTTGCATGCTAAAGAGCCTGTTTAAACGTAATCACGCTTCAATGCCGGCTGCGTTGGAAGACTTCAGCGATGGCCGTGAGCCGATAATTCGTTTACGTGATATCAAAAAGACGTATCAGAGCGTGGCCGGAGATTTTACCGTTCTCAAAGGCATCGATGCGGATTTCTACCAGGGCGAGTTTATCGGCGTGATTGGGAAATCGGGCAGCGGCAAGTCGACGTTGATCAACATGATGACCGGGATCGACCGGCCCAGTGCAGGTGAAGTCTACGTCGGCAAGGTGCCCGTACATGTTTTGAACGAAGGTGAAATGTCAGAATGGCGTGGGCGCAACCTGGGCATCGTATTCCAGTTCTTCCAGCTCCTGCCCATGCTGACTTTATTGGAAAATATCATGTTGCCGATGGATTTTTGCGGCCTGTATACTCCTCGCCAACGGCGAGAACGGGCGCTGATGTTACTCAATCTGGTCGATATGGATGACCACGCCAATAAACTGCCTTCCGCCATTTCCGGCGGACAGCAGCAGCGCGTGGCCATTGCTCGCGCCCTGGCCAACGATCCGCCCATCATCATCGCCGACGAACCCACCGGCAACCTGGATTCCAAAACGGCCGAATCGGTATTCCGCATGTTCGAGGAAATGGTTACCCAGGGAAAAACTGTGGTCATGGTTACCCACGACAGCGCCCTGGCCCGCCGCGTGACGCGCACCTTGTTGATTGCGGATGGGGAGATCGCCAACGAATGGGTCGTCAAAGCCCTGCCCACCCTCAGCCACCAGGAAATGGTGGCTGCCACCCGGCGGCTAAAACCCCATCGTTTCAAACCCGGCGAGACCATCATCCAACAGGGCCAACCCGGGGACCTGTTCTACATTATTACCCGGGGCATGGTCGAGATCGCCCTCAAGCGGCCGGGCGGGCAAGACGTGGTCGTCAATCGTATGACAGCCGGGCAGTATTTCGGTGAAATCGAGCTGGTAGAAAACCAGCGCGCTATTGCCACAGTGCGCGCCGGGAATTCTCCGGTCGAAGTCGTCGCCCTGGAACGGGCGGCCTTCCTGGAGCTGTTGTCTACTTCCGAATCCACCCGCCAGGCCGTGGAAGGTATCGTCACACAACGACACGGGGAGAACGTGCGCGCCCAGGCAGACCGGGAGGGATGATGACCATGCTCTCACCGCGTTGGATCAAAGTATTGAGAGACCTGGCCAGCAACCGCATGCGCACCTTGCTGGTGGTGTTGTCGATTGCCGTGGGCGTCTTTGCAGTGGGTTCGGTCAGCAGTGTGTTCATCCTGTTGCAAAAGGACCTCAATACCGATTACCAGTCCTCGAACCCGCACGTGGCCGTGATCTACAGCGATTATTTCGATGAAGACATGGTCTACGCCGCTCGCAAGATCCCCGGCGTATCGGCCGCCGAGGGTCGCAGCAGTTACAGCGGGCAGGTCGAGCTGCCGGACGGCAGCCTGTACCCCATCTCGATCCAAGAGATCCAGGACATCGGAGAAATTACCGTCGACCAGGTGCGCCTGGAATCGGGCAGCCCGACACTGGATCGTAAAGAGATCTACATCGACCGCACCGGGTTGGAGAAACTGCCCGTACAGCCCGGCGACGACATCCGCATCCAGCTTTCCGACCAGCGCACCCGCCAGCTGCGCGTAAATGGGGTCGTCCACGACGTGGCTGCCTTTTCGACCCTGTTCTCAGGGACGATTTACGCCTACGTCAGCCCGGAGACGATGGAATGGCTGCGCGGCACCAGCCTGTACGACCAGCTGTTGATCACCGT
>JAAZNB010000364.1 GCA_012798515.1 Chloroflexota bacterium | reverse complement strand
TAGCGGCAGACTTCGCTGACCCACGGGTTGGGCCTGGAGGAGCGCCAGCGCTCCAGCTCTTCGCAGGTGACGCCGATGACGTGCGCCCCGGCCTGAGATGCGCCGTGAGAGACGGCTTCCATGGTGCCCATGTATCCGCCGGTCAAAACAGTATGCCCGGCCTGGCCGAGCAGGGCGCCTAACCGGAAGGCATCGTCATAGGCCGGATCTCCGGGCCTGGGTCTGGCGCCGCCAAAAACGGTCACGTTCATATTTGTACCTCGTTGGGTTCTCAGTTTTCAAGTCTATCGTGCGGCCTGGCCCGAACCGGATTTGCATTGCAAATTATAACCTTTTTTATCGCTACCCAGGGGCGGGGCTCTTTCACTTCAGGCCGAGATGGATCAATCCCTTGTGGGCTCGCCGGAAATGGAATCGTTACGCCGTGAATGATTTCAGGCTGTCCAGGGCTACCTGGGCTGAACGGACCTGTTCCGGGTGCCAGCCGGGTTCTGTGGCCATGCGCTGGAGATGGCGCCAGACGCCCTGCTGCCCGGCAGCATCCAATTGGCGAAAGGCGGATTGGATGCGCTCCGGCTGGCGTGAGAGGAGATTGTCCCACAAGATTTCTAGAGGCTCGATTGGCTCGCTCATACTTGACGTCCCTCGGCGTAACAGACTGGTATAAAAAGCTGGAAGGATTTCCCTTCCAGCTTGTGAATGATTGTGCTTGGGCTACCGTCAGTCTTCGGTTTCTTTTTGCCTGGCGGCGACAATTTCCTGGGTCACGTGGGCCGGTACGACTTCGTAATGGGAGAGTTCCATGGTGAAGACGCCGCGGCCGCCGGTGATCGAGCGCAGCTGGGTGGTGTAGCGCTGCATCTCTGATAACGGCACCTGGGCCGAAATGGTCGAACGGCCTTTTTCGGTTTCCATACCCTGCACCCTGGCGCGGCGGGTGTTCATGTCGCCCAATACGTCGCCCATGTTGCCTTCCGGGACGATGATTTTGACGTTCATGATCGGCTCCAGCAGCACCGGGTTGGCTTCGCGGAAGGCCAGTTTGAAGGCCTCCCGGCCGGCGATTTCAAAGGCGATCGGTTTCGAGTCTACCGGGTGTTCCTTGCCGTCGAAGACAGAGACTTTGATGCTGTTGACCGGATACCCTGCGATGACGCCTTCCTTCATCACACTGCGGATGCCTTTTTCGATAGCCGGCATGTAGCTGGACGAGATGGCGCCGCCAAAGACGTCGTTGACGAATTCGAAATCACCTTCGGTAATCCGCTCGACGCGCAGGTGAACCTCACCAAACTGGCCGGCGCCGCCGGTCTGTTTCTTGTGGCGATACATCGCCTGGCCTTTACCGGTGATGGTCTCCTGGTAAGGCACTTTGGGCTCCTGGGTGAGGAAGTTGACCTGGAACTTGGTCTCGGCGCGGCGGATGGCCACATCGATGTGCTGGTCGCCCATCCCTTGCAGGATGGTCTGGTTGGTGGCCATCTCGTTGTACCAGCTCAGGGTCAGGTCTTCTTCGCACAGGCGGGTCAGCGTGGGGCTGATCTTGGTCGAGTCGGCCTGGGTCTTGGGCGATACGGCCACGCGGTACAGGGCGTTGGGATATTCCGGCACCGGCAGGGTGAAGGGGTGGGCCCGGTCACACAGGGTGTTCCCGGTGGAGGTCTCGCCCAACTTGGCTACTGTGCCGAGGTCACCAGAGTGGATGACCTTGGTGGCAATGTTCTCTTTGCCGCGCGGGACGTAGAGCGTCCCCAGGCGTTCTTCGAGGCCCTTGGTCTGGTTCCAGACCCGGCTGTCGGAGACCACAGCGCCTGAGTACACCCGGAAATAGGTCTGTTTGCCCACGAACGGATCGGCGGTCGTCTTCCATACGTAGGCGGCCAGCGGTCCGGCATCCTCGGCCTTCAATTCTTCTTCGCCTGATTTGCCCTGTGCAACGGCAGGCGGGACGTCCTTGGGAGACGGCAGCAGGCTGGCAATCGCATTGAATAAGGGCTCCAGGCCAATTTCAGCGCCGCCGGCAGCCACAAAGACCGGGACGAACGAGCCGTTGAGGATAACATTGCGCAGCCCGCGCTGGACCTCTTCGGCGGTCAATTCACCCGATTCCAGGTATTTCTCCAGAAGTTCGTCTTCACCCTCCGCGGCAGCCTCGACCAGCTGGGTGCGGGCTTCTTCGACAGCGCCCTGGTAGTCGGCCGGGATATCGACCGGTGACTTTCCGTTGCCCTGGTAAGCTTTCATCGTGATCAGGTCAATGACACCCTGGAAATCCAGTTTTTCGCCCCAGGGGAGCTGGACCGGGATGAGGCGGGCTTCAGAAAACTCTTCCATGCTCTGCAAAGCTTTCTGGAAGTTCGCATTTTCCCGATTCATCTTGTTGACCACCAGGAAGCGAGGAAGTTTGAACGAGTCGCAATAATTCCAGGCGATTTCAGTTCCAACCTCACGGCCTGAGACCGAATCGAGCAAAACGATGGCGCTATCTGCCACGCGCAAGGCCGATATGACTTCCCCCACGAAGTCTGTGTAGCCGGGAGTATCTAGAAAATTTACCTTCACTTCTTTATACTCAACCGGAATGACAGTTGAGTACAACGAAATTCCACGCCGGACCTCTTCTTCGTCGTAGTCGGAAACAGTAGTACCATCTTCGATCCGACCCAGGCGGGTAGTGGCTCCAGTATAATGCAAGAATGCTTCAGCGAGCATTGTCTTGCCTGCACTCGAATGGGAAACGAGCGCGACATTGCGGATATTCTCGGCTGTATATTCTTTCATGAATGGTAACCTTTTCTACGGCTGAAGTGTGCTCGAAGGCTAATTTTAAATGAAGTCGCCGATGTTGTCAAAGCCCGTTTTCGATTCGTTATATAGAGGATAGACGGTGACCGCTCTATTATAACAGGAGTGTGGCTCACCGCTCCAGGCGCTTCTCCATGCGCCAGGCCGGTTCCTCTACACTTTGCCATCGGCCTTTTTCGTCGATGTAGCTCCAATATCCCGGTTCGTGAGCCACAACCTTGTAACCGCGCCGCTCGTACAGCCTCTGGGCCTGGGGGTTGTCTTTAGCTACATTCAAGGTGACGTAGTGAAAACCGCGCTGGAAAAGGTCCTGTTCGACGACATCCATGATGTAGGAGCCCAGGCCGGCGTTGCGGTATTCGGGCCGCACCCGGAAAGAGTACAAATAGGCGTGGCTGCTGCCGTTGGCAAGCTCAGGACGGTCGCACACCAGCTGGATGAAGACCTGCCCGATGATACCCACCGGTTTCAATTCGGCCACCCACAACACGGCCGAGCCCAGGCGTGAGCGTTGGTAAGCTTCCCAGTACACGCGACGGAAATGGGTGAACTCTCCTTCCCATTCCAGGGCGTATAAATCCTGCGCCTGGATGTGCCGCACGGTTACCCGGGGCAGCCAATCGCTGCCCTTCTCTTTGACCTTTGTTTCCATGCTATCCCATCTCTAGCCGGTTGCCGACCGGTCGTGAACCAATTTTTCCAGGAGCATCTCTTCTTCCTCGGGTGAGGAGATTTCCTGGTCCAGCCAGGCATTGCGCAGGCGGGTGAGGATTTCTCGATAGACAGGACCGGGTTTTACGCCCCTGGCTTGCAGGGCGTACCCATTCTTGCAGGGATGGATGTGCCGCCAGACGGATACATATTTCCAGAGGACGTCCCGTACGTGGGCCGAAGGCTCCACCAGGTAGTAGGCGTACAACCCGGTGAGGGGGACAGTTTCCATTGTAGCAACAATCAGGCTGGTTGGCGTAGTGTTTTCAGCGGGTAGATTGTCCCGCAGGCGCTGCACAGCCGTGATGGCCTCCAGAATGTCGTTGGAAAAATTCAGCCGTTGGATGATCTCGGGTGTGTTCTCCCCGGGCAGCTGCAAGAACCAGGTCAGGAAGGCCAGGGCGATGCGAATGTCGAGGGAGCCGGCCGTCATCGCCAGATCCCAGGCCGGATCGGGGTGCCCGGCGAGTGCCCGGTGAAGCACGGGGGCATAGTCCTGCGACCAGGCCAGATCGGGGTGGATGGCGTGGAGAAATTCCAGCTGGGCCAGGCGGGCGAGCATTTCTTCCGGGCGTTCCTCCATGAGGATCAAGGTCAGCTCGTGACGCAGGCGGGCGCCGGAGACCTGGCGTACCAGCGAATGGGCCGCTTCCAGCAGTTCCAGGGTGCGATATTCGATGTCGAATTGGAAACGCTGCTCGAAACGCACAGCGCGCAGCACGCGCGTTGGGTCATCTACGAAGGAGAGCGAATGCAGGACGCGGATCAGCTTGCGATTCAGGTCGGCCAGGCCGCCCCAATAATCGTACAGCTCCCCGTAATGGCGGCCGTCCAGGCGCAGGGCCATGGTGTTGATGGTGAAATCGCGGCGGTGCAGGTCCAGCTTGATGTTGCTGCGCTCGACGCTGGGGAGAGCGGTGGGATAGTCGTAGAACTCGGTCCGGGCGCTGATCATGTCCAACGAATCAGGCAGGTCACTGGCTTGAATGGGGATGTCCGGCAGGAAGAGCTCGGCCAACTGCTGGCGGGCGTCGGCAATCCACCATTTGGCGGTACCAAAGCGGCTGTGGCTGACCACCCGGCCGCCGTATCGGGAAGCCAGGGTGCGCGCCAGCAAGATGGCGTCGCCTTCTACGACGATGTCAAAATCGATGCTGGGCCGTTCCAGGAGCAGGTCGCGCACGAAGCCGCCCACGATGTACGCCGCCTGGTGCAGCTGGCGCGCTTCGGAGGCGATTAGCTTGAGCAGCTGCAAACGTCCGGCGGGAAGAGCCGACTCCAGGCGGCCGGACAGGTTCTGCCGGCCGGGAAGCTTCAGGATGTCCCCCGACAGGGATTTCAACAGATCGGTGCGGGTGACGATCCCGATCACCTGTCCCTCGCTGGGGTTGACCACCGGCACCTGGCCCCATCCGGAACTGCTCATGACGCGCTGTAATTGCTGCAGTGAGTCGTGAGGTGTGACCGTGATCTCGCCGGCCTCCATCAGGCTGGCGGCGTTCAGGTTGAGCTTGTGCGCCAGGGCGCGGTCTACCGAGCGGCGGGTGAGCAGGCCAACCACCCGGCCATCCTGCACGACCGGGTAGCCCTCGTAGCCGTAGCGCTGCATCAACCGGGAGGCCTCTTGGGCAGAGGTGTGCGGGTTGATCAGCAGCGGCTTGCGGGACATGATCTGCCCCACGGTGATGGGGGCGTAGACGAAACGGGGTAAAATCGCCACCAGCTCCTGGTAGGCTTTTTCCAGCAGCTCGCCGGGTTGGCTTTGGAACTCTGCCGGGGTTTTGATCAGGGCCGCTGCGGCGCGCTCGTGCCCACCACCGCCGAAGTAGCTGGCGATCGCGGCTACGTTGACCTGGTCGTTGGTGGAACGAGCCACCAGGCGAATGCCATCGCCGGTGGTGACCAGTAGGATCAGTGCGTCCGGGTCGAGCAGGTCACGAATCTTGTGGGCGATGCTGGAGATCTCTTCGGTCATCTCCCGCCCATCGGCGCGTGACAACAGCAGCTTGTGGCCGTTGATTTCGTGGGTCTCGGCGGCAGCCAGCAGGCGATCGTACACCAGGCGCTGGTCGGGCGAGAGCGGTGGGTTGAGATATTTCGACAGGATTTGCAGGCTGGCGGCCTGGTCCACCAGGTAGGCGGCGGCGCGGATGTCTCGGGAAGTGGTGGAGGGATAGGTCAGGGAGCCGGTATCTTCGTGGATGCCCAGCAGCAGCAGGGTGGCGTGCAAGGGATTGAGATCGCCGTTGCGGTCGTGCAAATCCTCGATGAATAAGGTGGTGCAGGCGCCTACCTGTTCGATGGAAATCATCCAGTGCTCCGGCAGATCGCTGCGCAGTTTGTGGTGGTCGACCACCTGGACCTGTGTGTCGGCCGACATGCCCTTTAACGTGATCAGCGACTGTGTGTCGACCAGCAGGATACTGTCGATAGGCTCAAGGGGCAGGTCGCCGGGCTCGACGAAGGGCAGCTCAGGTCCGTACAGGGTGATGAAGGCGCGCACGTTGCGATTCATGCGGCGTGGCAGCACCGGAACGGCGTGGGGGTTCAACAGGTGGGCGCCGAGCAGGCAGGCAATGGCATCGAAATCGGCCTGTTCGTGGGTCAGGATGATCTGCATAGGTTTATTTTAACGCAGCTTGCCAAACAATGCGCCTACCCGCGGGCCTGATTTTGGCTACTCGGCCGGGTTTTGGGCCGGAGGATCCGGGCCTCCGGGGGGTGGTAAAAGCCATATCGGGCAGGGGGGAACGCCTCCTGGCTTTTGGGGACAAGAATCCTCCTATTACATCTATCATGTATAACCTTGTAATATGTCACTATCGTCGCGGTGTACTGGGGTGATACTATAACATTGTATTGCAATATATGACATTGGGTTGCATCCATGGCAGAACTCCTGACTGTAAAACAATTGCAAGAGCTGTTGAAAATCGACCGGGTAACCGTCTATCGCATGCTTAACGATGGCCGTCTGAATGGCGTCAAGATCGGCAACCAGTGGCGTTTTCCTTCCAGCGAGATCGATCGCTTGACGGGTGAGGAGCAATCCAATCCTGGCAGCAAGGGAGAGCGCGTCGTGTTGACCGATTTTCCCTCGGACTGCGTCGAAAAGATCCAGGGGATCTTTGCCGGCATCCTGGGTGTTGGCGCCGTGACGGTATCACTGCAGGGTGAGGCGTTTACTACGCCGTGTTTCTCCAACCCGCTTTGCAAGCTGGTCCTTTCCAGTCCCACCGGCTGCCAGGCCTGTAAGGAATCCTGGCGGCGAGTGGCGCTGCGGATGACCGGCGCGCCGCCGTTTCTGGTGTGCCATGCCGGGCTTTCTTATCTGCGCGCCCCTATCCGGGCGGAGGGAAGCCAGGTTGCCTGGTTGATCGCCGGCCAGTTCTATACAGCCACCCCGGGCAAGGAACACGCCATGCAGCGCATCGAGTTGTTGGCCCGCAAACACGCCCTCAACCCGGCCCAATTAAAACAAGCTGCCCAGGAAGTCCCCGTCCTGAAGACCGGTCAGCAATCTCAGGTGCAGGAGTGGACTCCTAAAGTGGCCGCGACGATCGAATCCATTCTCAAGGAACGTTCTGAACTGATGTGCCGGTTACAGCGTATCGCTGAATTGAGTACCATTCAGCCGGCGCTGCCGAGACAATAATCTT